>DATABT010000098.1:0-3628 GCA_036259455.1 Longimicrobium sp.
GGACCCGCCCTGCGATGCGCCGCACGGAAGCGGGGCGAGGACCGAGCCGTGGGCCGGATCACCAGCACGGGTGAGTAGATTTCTCAGTCGGCGCCATGGAAATCCTGCACGGGCTGAGTTCGGTGCAGGCGCCTCCTTCGAAATGACGGTTCGGCGTCGGGTCTGTTTACCTGCAGCAGAATCGACGAAGAACCTGAAAAGAGAGTACGGAGGACCTCATCAGTCCGATGCCTACTCGCTCTTCTTTCTGCGCTCAATCCGTGGGATGGTTTTCCGGATCCGCGGGCTCGGCGTACTTCGCGAGCACGTCGCCGTACTCGTCGAAGAGCGGCGGCGGGCCGGGGACCTTCTTCTTCTCCACCATCGACTGCAGCATCAGCGCGTTGGCGACGGCCTTGCCGCGGTAGTGGTTGTTGGTGACCACGAACACGTCCTCCGTGGGCGGCTCGGCGGCAATCTCCTTCGTCCGCTCCGCCCACGGCTGCAACTCCGCGGGGGAGTACAGGTAGTCGTATCGCTCGTCGCGGCCGGCCTTTTCGCGGAACCAGTCCTTGTAGTTGCGGCCGTGCACGCGCACGTAGCCCACGGGCGAGGTGACGTGCGCGCTGGGCTTGATGCTGTTCTTGAACAGCGGCTGGTCGATGTTGACGAACCCGATCCCCCGCTCCACCAGCGCGTCGAAGAGCTCCGGCTCGTTCCACGTCGCGTGGCGCACCTCCAGCACCAGGGGATAGTGCCCGAACGTCTTCGTCACGTCGTTGAGCCACTCGCGGTTCTCGTCCGTGCGCTGAAAGCTCCACGGAAACTGCAGCAGCACCGCGCCCAGCCTGCCGCTTTCCAGCAGCGGATCGAACCCCGCGCGCACCTCGTCCACCTCCGCTTTTGTCCACACCGCCTTTCGCTGGTGCGTGAAGCGCTGGTACAGCTTCATCGCGAAGCGAAAGCCGGGATTGTGCTCCGTCCGCCGCAGCCAGCTGTCCACCGTCTTCGGCGTCGCGGGGCCGTAGAAGGTGGAGTTGATCTCGATGGTGTCGAAGTAGCCCGCCAGGTACGCCAGCGGATCGAACCCCCTGGGCTTGGGCGCTGGATAGACGACGCCTTCCCAGTCCTTGTACTGAAACCCCGCCGGCCCGTACCGGATCATCCGCTCTGCCTCCTTTTGCGCACCTGTGGCGCATTCGGAGTGCGCAAGGGACGGACCGCGAACAGCACGAAGCCTCACCCGGAGTCAACGGGGTAAACGGAGGCGGGAACGGCCGCGGGGCTGGCGGCGGCCGGTGAAATGACGTACCTGCTGGAGTTGACGCGCCCGGGCGGCGCGGCGCAGGCCGGGAGATGTACGCCATGCGTTTGCGGCGCGAACCGGCGCCCGAACGGGAAAGCGGAAAACGGGCGGCGTAAGCATCCATCCCTCAATCACTTGGCCGTATCCGGCCTGTTTTTTGCCGCGCACTCCACCTCCTGTGTGGCGCGGGGAGCACCAGAACGCGAGGGGAGCGGCCGTGGAAGGGGCGGACGGCAAGACCACCATCCTGGTGGTGGACGACAACAGCGACAACGTCGAGATTCTGCGGGCCTTTCTGGAGTCGCGCGGCTTCATCGTGGCCGAGGCGCGCGACGGGCGTACGGCGCTGGCGCGGATGGAGGACGTGCGGCCGGACCTGGTGCTGCTGGACGTGATGATGCCCGGCATGGACGGCTGGGAGGTGTGCCGCGTGATCAAGCAGCACCCGCAGCTGGGCGACACCAAGGTGGTGATGGTGACGGCCAAGGGCGGCTTCGAGGACAAGATGGAGGGGCTGCGCTCCCGCGCGGACGACTACGTGGTAAAGCCGGTGGACTTCAAGGAGTTGATGGAGAAGGTGAACCGCAACCTCGCCGCCCGGGGCAACCAGGCGTGAGGATCGTCGGATACGCCGCGGACGAGGGGTTCCGCGCGCGGCTGGAGGCCGCCGCGGCGCGCACGGGCGCCGAGCTCACCCTGGTGCAGCCCGCCGGCGCGGCGAGCGCCGCCAACGACGACCAGTTCTTCAGCCTGCTGCGCACCCACCCCGATGCCGCGCTGGTGGAGTTCCGCCGCGGCCTGCTGGAGCGCACCCGCGACGAGGCGGGAACGCGCGGCATCGCCCTGGTGGTCGTGGTCCACGACGAAGACCAGGCGCGGCAGGCCATTCGCGAGGGGGCCGAGGAGTGGATCCTGGCCGGCGGCGACGAGGTGGAGATCGCCGCGCGCATCGAGGGGGCGTGCGAGCGCCTGGCCCGCACCATCCCACCCAGGGCGGCCAAGGACGCCGCCGACCACCTGCGCTACGAAGAGCTGCTGTACGACCGTTTCACCGGCTTTCCCACGCTGCCCGTGATGATCGAGCGCGGCCGCGAGATGCTGGACCAGCGCGGCCGCCTCACGCTCCTGTACATCGAGTTCGTCCGCTACTCCAAGCTGGAGGAGATCTACGGCTGGGAAAAGCTGGACGAGGTGCTGCAGACCACGGCCACCGCCGTGCGCGACTTCTACGCGCGCTACGACGGCGACAGCGCCATGATGGTCAGCCACACGGGCGACGACGACTTCATCTTCTTCGCCGACCTGGAGCCGCAGGAGGCGGAGCAGCGCATCAACGAGATGGCCACGTCGCTGGAGGAGGACGTGCGCACCCGGCTCGAGGCGGAGCACGGCGAAGACATCGCCGGGCTCTTCGAGATCTACGTCGGCTCCGTCACCCTCTTTCGCAACCCCAAGATCCGCACCGAACGCATCATCTACCGCGGCATCCGCGAGGCGGCCCAGGCGGCGCGCAGCGTGGAGAGCCGCGAGCGGGCGCGCAAGGTGGCGGACCTCAAGGAGACGCTGCGCGAGGGCGCCGTCTACATCGTCTACCACCCCATCGTGGTGACGGAAACGCGCGAGGTGTACGGCTACGAGGCACTGGCCCGCGGCGTACACCGGGCCCTGCGCTCGCCCGAGGTGCTGTTCGGCGTGGCCGAGGAGGCCAACCTCATCTGGGAGCTCTCGCGCCTCTGCCGGCGCAAGGCCATCGAGGGGATGAACGAGCAGCTGAAGCCGGAGCACCTGCTGTTCATCAACATCGACCCGCATGACTTTCGCGATCCGACGTTCCGCTACCTGGACCTGGACGACCTGGGGGTGGATGAGCCGGGGCGCATCGTGCTGGAGATCACGGAGCGCACGGCCATCACCGACTATCCCACCTTTCAGGGGTACCTCAAGGAGTTCCGCGACCGTGGCTTCCGCTTCGCCGTGGACGACGCGGGATCGGGCTATGCAGGGCTGGGCAGCATCGCCAACCTCTCGCCAGACTACATCAAGCTCGACATCTCGCTGATCTCCGGGATCGACACGAACTTCATGAAGCAGAACCTGGTGGAGACGATGGTCGCGTTCGCCAACGACCAGGGAATCCAGGTGATCGCCGAGGGGGTGGAGCGCGAGGAGGAGTACGAAACCGTGAAGGGGATCGGCGTTCACCTCACTCAGGGATTCCTCTTCCACCAGCCACGCTACGCCGGCAAACGCAAGGTCGAACAGCTCGCGGACTGATGGTTACTCGATCTCGAGCGGCCGGTGCCGAGCCGGTCGAGGGTGGCACTGAAGCCGCCGCGGCAAAGG
>DATABT010000099.1:0-3476 GCA_036259455.1 Longimicrobium sp.
ACGCGGCCGAACTGCAGAAGCTGCAATCGGAGGCGCCCCCGATGGGGGCGGCCTTCGTCAAGCGGCGCATGCAGGCGGAGCTGGGTCCGCAATGGCAAAGCCGCTTCGGATCCTTCGAGCTCACCCCCTCGGCCGCAGCCTCCCTCGGCCAGGTGCACAGGGCGACCACGCTGGACGGCGAGAAGCTGGCCTGCAAGCTCCAGTACCCGGACATGCAATCCGCCGTGGAGGCGGATCTGAGTCAGCTCGAATGGGTTTTCGCCGTCCACCGCCGCATGGACCCGGCCATCGACACCCGCGAGATCGCCAAGGAGATCGGCGAGCGGGTGCGCGAGGAACTCGATTACGAGCGCGAGGCCAAGCATGCGGCGCTGTATGCCGAGACCCTGTCCGACATAGGCGAGGTCCGGGTGCCGCGGGTGCATCCGGAGCTGTCCACCAAGCGGCTTCTTCGGCGCAGCGCGGGCACGCTGGGCCGTCCAGCCACCCCGTCTCCCGGCCGTGCACCCGGCACCAGGCGCGCAGCGGCGTGTCGCACGCCTCGCACGTGCCGCCGGTGGCCTCCTCGTGCTCCACCCCGCAGCTGGGGCAGCGCTCCACGACGTGCATCATTCGGCTGGATGAAGTGTGTTCCACATCATCGGGCGGCGCCCGGTTTCAGGGGTGTTACGGAACCTCCGAATCGGCACGACGTCATCCTGCGTCATCCGGCGCTCCGCGCACCCCGGTCGGATGAAAAGTCGCCCGCGGCGCCACCGTCATTTCCAAGGAGGCGCCCGCGTGATCGCCGCCGGTGCAGCAATCCGTGGCGCCGACCGAGAAATCTACTCACCCGTGCTGGTGACCCGGTTTCTCGCTCCGCGCTCGCAAGGGTTTCTTTCCACTCGGGGAGCGCCCGCGCGGAACCTGCGATAACACCAGCCTTTGCGGCGCGACCGGAGGATCTCCTTTCCGCCACGGTGGGGCTGGCTCCGAGGGAGGGGAACCGACCCTTTGCTCATGCCGGCAAGGTCCTGCGGTCGGCGCGCCCCGAGGTTCTGCGCGGCGCCTCCCTCCTGAGAAAATTGCCTCGGCAGAAGCCCCTCATCACCCGCAACAACCGGCTTTCTGATGTGATGGGAGGCGCCCCGCGTCTACAGGCGCTGAATAGAAAGCTCCATTCGGGCGAGGGCCGTCGAGCGGGGCGTGGCACCTGCCCGGGCGAGTAGATTTCCCAGTCGGCGCCACGGGTCCCTGCACCGATCGCGATCACGCGGGCGCCTCCTTCGAAATGACAGCCGAGGCGCGAGTGACATTCATCCGACAGGGTGCGGGTAGGCTGAATGACTCAGGATGACGTCATTCAACCCGTCTTCACCCGGTGGTCTGGCAGTACCCTCGTCAGGCGCCGTCGCGGGTGCGGCCGTCGATGAGGATGGCGACGCCCAGGATGGAGCCGATCGAGAGCCCCGCCACGCCGAAGAGGATGGCCGCATCCAGCGCCTCCGCCAGCGCGTTGCCGCCCATGAAGAGCGTGACGATCCCTCCCGCGATTCCGCCGCCGCCGCCGGCGATCGCCGTCTTTCCCACCACCTGCCCCAGCGCCTGCCGCCACAGCCCCGCGAGCGTCTCGTCGTCCGCGGGCGGGCGGGCGCGCGCCACGCCGCGCGTCCCCTGCGTGGCGGCGGGCGCCGAAGTGCGGGGGATACTGCGCGGCGCGGGAACCGGCCTGGCGCGCGCGGCCTCTTCCGCGCAGCGGGGGCAGGCAAGGCCCTCCAGCCAGCCGATCTCGCGGCTGTGCGCGCGGCACCACATGCGAACCGCCGTGTCGCACGCCTCGCACGCGCCGCCGGTGGGGTGGTCGTGCTCCACGCCGCACGCGGGGCACCGCTCGACGACGATCGTCCTCATGCGCGGCGCAAGCGCCGCCGGACCGCGTTCACCACCATCCCCAGAGCGACGAGGGATCCCGCAAAGACGCACGCCAGCCCCAGGACCGCCAGTGCATCTCCGTAACGTACGCCCGTTTCCCACAGGACGGCGAACCCGACCAGCGCCACCAGCAGCCCGAACGCGCCGGCGCCCGCCAGAAGAAGGAGTTGTTTGCCGGTCAGCGGTGTTTCGTCCGTGTCGCCCCGTCTTCCGGCCGGCGCCGGCCGCGTGCCGGCCATGGCATCGCGCGGGAGCCGGGCCGGCGGGGTGGGGGTGAGGCGCGGCGCCGGATGACGGGGCGGCGCGGAGGCAGGCAGCGTGGGTGAAGCGGATACCGGCACGGAACGCGTGGCCTCCTCCAGGCAGCGGGGGCAGGGCGTCTCGCGCAGCCAGCCGATCTCGCCGCTGTGCGCGCGGCACCACATGCGCACGGGCGTGTGGCACGCCTCGCACGCGCCGCCCGTGGGGTGGTCGTGCTCCACGCCGCACGCGGGGCACCGCTCGACGACGCGGATCATTTGCGGCGCAACGCGTTGCTGGCCGCGGCAAACGCGGCCACGGCGAGGGCGACTCCCGCGAAGAGCAGCCCCACCGTTCCCAGGACGCTCGCGCCCTCGCCGATCGCGCTCAGCGACACCAGCACTCCGGCGATCCCGGCCTTGGCGAGGATGGACGGACCCGCGCCGGCAAAGGCGGCTCTCAACGTTCCGCCGCTCGCCGGGCGCGCCGCCGGCAGCGTTTCGCCCCGTTCCTCACCCGCCCGCGATGCCGGAGGAACCGGCAGGGACCGCGGCTGTGGATGGAGCGCGGCGGCCGGTTCCGGATGCGCGGCTTCGTCTGCGCAGCGGGGGCAGGCGGGGCCGTCCAGCCACCCCGCGTGACGGCCGTGCGCGCGGCACCACGGGCGACGCGCGGTTCCGCACGCTTCGCATCGTCCGCCCACGGCGTCGTCGTGCTCCACGCCGCACGCGGGGCAACGCTCCACGACGTGCATCACGCGCCCGGCAGGGGCGCCGGCGGCCTGGCGCGCGGGCATGGTTCAGAGCCTCCGGCCGTTCCTGTACTCGATGATGTGCACCGCGGCGACCCATACGCCCAGCACCAGTCCCAGGATCCCGCCCAGAATTCCCCACACGGCCGCCGTCCGCGGCACGTCCACGCCGCCGACCATTGCGTGCACCGCGCCCACCACCACGCCCAGCAACGTGAAGACGATCCCCGACCACATCACCGTCAGCAGCGCATTGTACAACTCGATGCCCCTGCGGGGCGGCCCGGCAGCCCGCCTCTCCCCCGGCTCCGCGGCCGCCGCCACCGCGGGCTCCGGCGCGGGCACGGGTGCCGCCGTGATGGGGGACACCGGCGCCATCGGGGTGGGCGGCTCCGCCGCGCCCGCCGCGGGCAGGTCGAGGAGCTTCGTCTCCAGCTCATCGAGCTCCGCCAGCCGCCTCCGCAGCAGCGCGGAGGGGCCCTCGTGCCGCGTCTCCGGTGGATCGGGAGCGGCCCACACCGGCGGCTCGCCGGGCGTGCTGGCGCCGGTCGGCACCAGCTCGTCCTCGTTCACC
>DATABT010000100.1:0-2014 GCA_036259455.1 Longimicrobium sp.
CTCCGCCGTTGCGGGGCGGGTCCCTTCGCGTCAGTGCGGCACGACGGGGATGTTCTCGTCCCAGCGCGCCACGCGGAAGGTACCGGTGACGGTGACGCGGGGGGCAGCGGGGTCCGGCTGGTTGCGCGGGTCCAGGCGCTCGATCCCCATGGGGCCGGAACGCTCCACCTGGATGCCGGAGAACACCACGGTGCCCTCCACCTCGTCGGGCGTGGAGCGGGTGATGCGCACCTCGCCGGCGTGGGCCACGTACAGCTCGCTGCGGCCGGGCTCGCTCACGTTGTCGCCGCGCCCCCACAGGTAGTGCGCCACCACGCCAAGCGAGCTGCCGTACCGGTCCTGGTACGGCACCAGCCCGTACGTACCCGGCGCAGGGCGCGCGGCGGATGGCCAGCGGAGGTAGAAGCGGTCCTTGACCCTCGAATCGGCCACCTGCGAAAAGACCATGAAGTGGCGGGCGTCGTCGCCGCCGTCGCGCAGCGCGGCGAAGTCGCCCGTGCCCTCGTACTGTGCCGTCACCTCGCCCGAGATGGAGGCGCGGAACCACGACGGGCCGGGAACGGTGGCGTCGGAGCCGCAGGCGGCGGCGAGCGGAAGCACCAGGAGCAGGCGGCGTGCGAGGGGCGGACGCATGGGGAATCTCCTCCAGACTGGGCGTGAAACCACGGTCGTTCTGCTCTTCACGAAATGCATTCGACACCACACCCGCCCGGGGGCCCTCCCCCGCCCTCTCCCGGCGGCGACCCGCCCCCGCCGTCCGGCGGCGGCGTGGACCCGGAGCCGGCGACGATGCTCAGCGAGCCCAGGTCCATCTCCACGCGTGCCATGGAGCTGTACACGCTGTAGGCGCCGTCCTCCGTGGCGCCCCAGTGCACTCCCATCAGCGTGGCCGTGCCGTCCGCGAACGCCATGAACACGGGCGCGCCGCTGTCGCCCTGGCCGCTGCTGTACGACGCGAACGTCTGGCAGCGAAGTTTGCTGTTGGAGCGGTCGGCGTTCACGTCCACGCAGGTTCGCGCGACCCGGCCGCGCGTCCATCCCGTGGTGGCGCCGACCTTGTCCACCGGCTGGTTGACCTCCGGCGCGCCCCGCCCCGTGACGCGGAAACGTGGATTGGCGGCATCGATGACCCGCGACCCGGCGATGGTCACGTACGGGTTCCGTCCCTCCGGCGGCGGCCCCAGCGGCCGCGCGATGTAGCCCGGATTGTCGGCCGCCCCGGCATCGACGTAAGCGGCGGACGCGTCGGCATTGCGGCAGACGTTGATGGACATGAACCCGCAGCTGGAGCCGTTGGGATCGCGGTACTCGTACCCGAAGTAGCGGTCCGCGCCCGGCACCGACTGATAGTAGATCGTATTGTCACCGTCCCAGTGCCGCATGCTGCAGTGCGAGGCCGTGACGACCACGCGAAGGCCGTTCAGGCGCGCGACGAACCCCAGGGTGCAGGTGACGGCCATGTTCGGGTCGCTCGACTTGCGGTAGGTGAGCTTGAGCCCGCCCTCCAGCGGACGCCGGTACGAGGTCACGCTGTCCCCCTGCGCCGGCGCGGCGTAGAGGTACGGCGCGTACTCCACCAGCTCGTGCCGGCGAACGGACCCGGCCGCCTCGAACCCGATGGCGGGCACGGGCACGCCCGCGGGGCGCAGCAGGTCCAGCACGCGGGCCCGGGCCGCCGGGTCCGCGATTCCCACCACCACCTGGTTGGCCGCCTCGTCCAGGTCCACGAACGATACGCCGGGCACCTCCAGCAGCGCGCCGGACCACGCGTCGCGCCACCCGCGCAGCTGCAGGAACGTGTACCGCGCGGCCCGCACGCGCGTCCGGCCGTTCCCCCGTTGCGCCACGCCCGCCAGCGCCGTGCGCGCCGCCTCCGCCCGCGCCGGGTCCGTCAGGCTCACCACCAGCTCCCCGGCGGCATCGAAGTAGTAGCCGCCCAGTTCCGGCACCTGCCCCGCCACGGACGTCATCTCCGCCTCGTCCGGGCGCGCGTCGCCCGCCCGCGGCGCGGCCG
>DATABT010000101.1:0-14727 GCA_036259455.1 Longimicrobium sp.
CCCCCCGGCCCGCCCCCCGGCCCCCCCGCTCGTTCCTCGCGGAGAGGGGGAGAACTGCCTTTCATCACACCAGGTGCGCGCAGCGCCGGATGACCCAGGATGACTGGTGCTCAGACTCGAAAGGTTACATCCCTCACAGCACACCCGTGAGCCAGTGGACGACGTTGAGCAGGAACTGCACGTTCTGCGGCGCGCGGGGATCGTTCATCCCCATGGGCCGGCGCTGCGGGCCGGCACGCTGGGCGCTGAACATGGACGCTTCGCCAAACACGGCCACGCGCCCGCGCCCGTGGCGCACCACCACGCCCTGCAGCATACCGTCCGCGCGGATGCGCGGCGTGAGCGGGGAGAATTGCCACGCCACCTCCGGCATCAGCAGCACCATGCCGCCGCCCAGCGTCATCAACGGCTCCGCCTCCCGCGCCGTGACGCGGAACGCCTGCCCGGTGAACGCGAACACGCTGTCGATCCGCTCGTCCGCGCCGCGCCCGCGCGTGACCACGTGGTCCGCCAGCGAGCCGTCGTCCCGTGCAAAGCGCATGGTGGATTCGTCCAGCGCGGAATCGTACGCGAAGCCGTTGCCCATCAGCACCCCGAACGCGGCCGCCAGCGAATCCACCGCCCCGGGGAACGGCATGTGGTCGGCGATCAGCAGCAGCGACCCGCCCTCGCGCACCCACGCCTCCACCGCCGCAATCTCCGCCGCGGTGAACGCGGAGGGCGTGGGCAGCAACCAGTCCTGCTCGTTGCGCGCGTGGAGCGCGTTGGCGATCACCAGCACGCGCGCGTCCGCCAGCGCCTGCCGCGTGAACGGCTCGCGCAGCCCGCGCACCACGTAACCGTCGCGCCGCAGCAGCTGGGCGAACGCGTAGTAGCGCCCGTCGGAGGTGTGGAAGTTGGTGTGCGCCTCGTCAACCAGCACCAGCGGCCCCGCGCTTTCCGCGAACGCCGGCCGCGCAATGGCCGGCGCGAACGCCGAGTCCGGCACCTGCTGCGCATCCGCCGTGGACACCATCATCGCCATCGCGGCGCACGCGAGTCCACGCCGTGTCGTGTTCATCCACATCATCCACCTCCGTGGGGGAGTCATTGTCACCGGGGATGAGTGCCGCGCCGGGGCGAGAGGGTTGCGCCGCCGACCTGGGGGACGGTGGATGCGCGGCGGGACGGACGGCCACCCCGCCGGTGCGATGCGCGACGTGGCGGGGCAGGACGTGATGGAGCGGGACGAGGACGCGCCTACTCGCCCGGCGGCGGGGCGAGCAGCTTGGGCGCGGGCGCCATGAGCGTGCGCGGATTGGCGTACGCGCGCTCCTGCAGCTCCGGGATGGTGGCGCCCGCGACCAGGAACTTGCCCGCGCCTTCCACGATGCGCCGCCGCAGCAGCTCCGCCTGCTCCGGCGAGATGCGCCCCTGCTGCGCGCGCTCGCGCAGGCGGTCCAGCACCGGCAGGCTTTCCGCGGCCAGGCGGTAGCGCTGCGCCGCCGGCTGCTCGCGGTAGAAGACCACGCGGTCCCAGACGGAGAGCACCAGCTCGCGCACGGCCGCGATCACCGGCGCGGCGCCCATCAGCTCGAAGGTCTTGTCGCTCCCCGAATCGCAGGCGATCACGGAGAGGCCGCCGGGCTCCGCGCCCTCCAGCACCGCGCAGGCGCCGTAGATCAGGTCCAGGCTGTCCAGCAGCGTGGCCAGGCGCGTGGGCGTGGAAAAGCGGCGGGGGGATTCGATGACCTGCACCGTCAGCACGTCGGCGCCGCTCTGGGTCTCGCCGCGGCGGGCAGCGTCCACGCTGGGGGTGCCGGCCTGCGCCAGCAGCCCGCTCACGCGCGGAAGGTACTGCGTGGCAAAGCGCACCCGCTCCGCGTACGCGAACGCCTCCTGCGCGCGGTTCTCCGCCGCGATCAGCAGCGACCAGGTGTCCGCGTGCTCCAGCGGGGTGATGCCCAGCTGCTCCGCGAGCAGCCGCGCGGGGCGGGTGAAGCGGTTGGCCAGCAGGCCGTAGTCGCGCAGGGCGCTCAGCAGGCGCGTGAGCAGCTCGCCGGGCACGGGCTCGCGCCGGTAGCCCAGCCGCGCCACCTCCACCAGCGGCAGCTCCAGGCCGCTCTCGTTGAGGGCGCGGCTCACCTGCTCCACGCCGCTGATCAGATCCGCCTTGCGCATGGTCACCCGGAGGGGATCGGGAATGGGCCTGCCAAGCTAGACGCGCCCCCCTCCGGCGGCAAGCGAACCGTTCCCGTCAACCGTCCCCTCGGATCGAAGCGCATGCGGACCGTAATGTCCGGCGTCAGGAGGATGTTGCTGAACAGGCCGATCGGGAGTCAGCCTGAGTCATCCGGCGCTGCGCGCACCCTGTGCGATGAAAGGCAGTTCTCCCCCTCTCCGCGAGGATCGAGCGGGGAGGGGGCCGGGGGAGGGGCCCTCCGCCGGGCCGGGCACCTTTCTATCAGGGAAGCGCCGTGGATAACCTTGCTCCAGATCTCGCGCAGGCGCTCCCCGAATGGAACGGCATCCGGGTGAGGTCCGCGGGCCGGACCCGGCACCTGCCCGGGCGAGTAGATTTCTCAGTCGGCGCAACGGGTTCCTGCACCGGCACCGATCACGCGGGCGCCTCCTTCGAAATGACAGTTCGCGGCGCGAGCGACTTTCATCGGGTGGGCGCAGCACGGGATGACTCCGGATGACTTCTTCGGAATTCGGAGAGGCCACCCGTCTCAGCCTCAGGCTCAGGCTCAGAGGGTGTTGAAAAATCTCTTCCCGGCCACGATGTCATCCTGTTTCTCGGTTGATGGATCATTGAACACCCGTCTCAGAACTGACCGGTCTCCTCCAGCCATGCGGGGGGACCGGAGTTCACCTGCAGGTCCTCCACCTGCACCGCCATCTCCATCTCTCCGCGCTCCAGCATGCTCGCGAACAGCTCCAGCATCACGCTCATCTGCGCCGCCTCTTCGCCTTCCGTGCCCTGCAGCGCGGCACGTACGAGCGCCATCTGGTTTCGCGCGGCCGTCCGCTCCTCGTCAGACATGGCCAGGTCGGCGGCCATGTGCAGGCGCATCCGCATGGGCAGGGTAAGGCCGTCGCGCGTGGCGTGCTCCGACAGGTCGATCCGCATCCGCAGGTCGCCGGAGAACGGCATGCCCTCGCCGTCCTCCTCTGGTTCCACGGGGGCAGACACCGCCAGGCGCAGCAGCTGCGTCGTCTCCACGTCCACGTACAGCCGCATGCTGTCGGGCAGGTCCGCCTCGCTCTCCGCGAACCCCGCCGACACCACGTGCGCGCGGCGGCCGCCCACGGTTTCAATCCCGAGGTACTCGGCTCCTTCGCCCATGTCCGTCGCGTCCTCCTCTTCCTGCAGGACCTCGGAGGCCAGCACCGGCCACTGCACCGCGATCGACAGAACGTCGGCCAGGGGGTGCTCCGGCGGAACCCGCACCTTCCACGTGTCGCCGTCGCGGTGCACGTACGCGGGCATCCGCAGCGGACCGTGCGCCAGCACCAGCGTGTAGTCCTGTACGTCGCCATGGTTGGCCAGGATCTGCTGCAGGGCGGCCAGGCCGATGGAGTCGGGGTCGGGCCGCTGGGCCGCCGCGGGAGCCGCCAGGCACAGCGCCGCGGCGGCGAGCATGGTCAGGCGCATGGAATGCAACGGTTCTGGTGAAAGGAGGTCGGATGCGTCAGGATGATGAAAGATAGCGCGCCGGGCACCGGACGCGACAATGTCTTGATCGGGCGCCGCCGAGCGTTCTTGTCGGCTGGATCGCACCAGGAACCGGGACGGAGAAGGATCGCGATGAAGAGATGGATGACGATGCTCGCGCTGGCGGCGTGCCTGGCGGCGCCGGCGTGTTCCAGCGCAGCGGGCGAACCGGACGGGCCGGGGCTGAGCGCCAGCGTGCCGGCGGAAACCGCGAGCATCATCGGCGACATCAAGCAGGTGGAGCGCACGCACGGGCGGCTGCGCATCCTGGTGGAGCAGATCCCCACCCGCAGCGCCGGCGAGCCGATCGCGTGGATCACGGTGAATGGGGGCACCAGCGTGGTGCGGCGCGCCGGCGGCTCCATCTTGCGCGGGTCGTCGGCGCAGCTGGCGGTGGGGACGCGCGTGTGGGTGTGGTTCACGGGGCCGGTGGCGGAATCGTTCCCCGTGCAGGCCACCGCCGGAACCATCCTCGTCGAGCGCTGAGCTCGCCCGTACGGAGAGACTCACGCGGAAACGCGGAGGGCGCGGAGAACCATCTCCGTGTTCTCCGCGTCTCCGCGTGAGCCTTTTCGAGTTGGATCAGCGGGGCGGCAGCTCGTGGGCGAGCATGCCGTACACGTCCAGGTCCTCCATCACGCCCCACTTGGGAACGTGGCTGCGCAGGCGGCCCTCGTAGCGCATGCCGATCTTGCGCAGCACCATGCCCGACGCGGGGTTGCGGCTCAGGTGCGCGGCGTGGACGCGGTGCAGGTCCAGCGTGGCGAAGGCCCAGCGCACCAGCGCCTCCGCCGCCTCCGTGGCGTATCCGCGCCCCCAGTGCGGGCGCCCCACCCAGTAGCCCAGATCCGCGCGCCGGTGCGACGGCACCATCCGCATCTCGATCGATCCCACCAGTTCGCCCGTCCCTCGCAGGGTGATGGCCAGGACCACGGCCTCGCCCGCGGCGTGGCGGCCGGCGTGGGTGGCGATCCACGCTTCCGCGGCGCCCTGCGGGTACGGGTGCGGGATGGCCGCCGTGGTGCTCGCCAGCTCCCGGTCCGACACGTACGCGTGCGCCGCCGGCGCGTCCTCCAGGGTGTACGGGCGCAGCACCAGCCGTGCGGTGGTCAGCGTCGGCGGCTCGGGCATGGCGGCGTGGCGCGGGTGGATGACGCGGGATGATGGGGATGATACGCGATGTCGGGCATCATCTCCAGCGGGGCGTCCGGCGGCGGCAGGAGCGCGCCACCCTCCAGCGCGAGACGTCATCCTGCGTCATCACGCGCAAGGTGCACCCCGTACGATGAAGATCGTCGACACCGCGTCTGTCATTTCGAAGGAGGCGCCCGCGCAATTGCTGCCGGTGCAGGAATTCGTGGCGCCGACTGAGAAATCTACTCACCCCTGCTGGTGACGCGCATTCTCGCTTGGACCTCGCCCGGATCCCTTTCCATCAAGAGCGCCGACCGAAGGACCTTGCCGGCATGACCGTGGGGCCGCCACCGTGCCGAAGCCAGTGCATGCCACGCAAGCAAGGTCCTTCGGGCGCGCCGCAACCGGTTTCGCGGCTTCGGGTTCCGCGCGGCGCGCTCCCTCCTGAGAACGTCGCCTCGGCAGAACCCCCTCATCGCCCGCAACAACCGACTTTCTGATGTGACGGGAGGCGCCCCGCGTCTACAGGCGCTGAATAGAGAAGACCCGTTCGGGCGAGGGCCGTCGAGCGGGCGTGGCACCAGCACGGGCGAGTAGATTTCTCAGTCGGCGCCACGAGATCCTGCACCGGCAAGGATCACGGGGGCGCCTCCTTCGAAATGACAGCCGTGGCGTGCGACTTTGGTTCGACAGGGTGCACGTAGCGCCGAATGACTCAGGATCACGTCGTCGGAGCTTGCGGGGGGAGCCTGGTGGAACCTTGCCCCGGAGACGAACACCGGCCGGGCGCCCGCGGGTGCGGGGCCCGGCCGGCCTGTCAGAGCCGCCGCCTTCAGCGCCAGATCAGGCGGAGTAACCTGCGGCCGATGGGAAAGAACCCGCCCAGGAGCCGGGTGATGGCCCCGAGGATCAGGCTCCGGAAGAGAAAACGCAGAACCAGCATGGCAGGGTGGCGTTGAAAGTTCGACGGTCTGCTCTCACGCCGCAGTTGTACGTGGGCAGCCCGCCGGTGGTTTCAATCTCCGGGCGCTACGGCGCGGGAGCGGCCGCCGCGCTTCCTCCCCCGATCCCCAGCGAGGGGATGCTGATCTCGTACAGCCGGGGCCACAGCTTGCCCGTGACCAGCAGCCGGTTGGCCTGCTCGTCGTACGCGGTGCCGTTCAGCACGCCCTCGGGGTCGCGCACCGGCGGGATGAGCGGCGTCAGGTCCAGCACCCCCTTGACCCGGCCGGTGTTGGGGTCGATGCGCACGATCTGCTGCGTGTGCCACACGTTGGCCCACACCTCGCCGCGCACCCACTCCAGCTCGTTCAGCTGGTCCACGGGCACGCCGCCGTTGGTCACGCGCAGCGTGGTGTCGATCTGGAACGTCTCCGGGTGGATGAAGGTGAGGTAGCTGGACCCGTCGCTCACGATCAGCCGCCGCCCGTCGGACGTGAGTCCCCACGCCTCGCCCGTGTACGACACCCGCCCGGCGGGGGCCAGGGTGTTCGCGTCGTACTTGAAGGCGACGCCCTCCTTCCACGTGAGCTGGTAGAGCGTGTCGCCCACGGCGGCCAGGCCTTCGGCGAAGTAGGTGTCGGCCAGGTCCACCTTCTGGATCACCCGCCCCGTCTCCAGCTCCACCAGCCGCAGCGACGACTCGCCGTAGCGCCCGGTGCTCTCGAACAGCCTTCCGTTGCGCCAGACGAGCCCCTGCGTGAAGGCGGTGGAATCATGCGGATAGCTGCGCACCTGCTGTACCGTCACCGTCGGCGCGGTCGGCTCCATCGGCGGGTCCTCTCCTCCCGGGTTCGAGCTGCCCTCCCTGCACGCCGCGACGACGGCCACCGCCGCCACGCCGAATCCTGCCAACAGCACACGCACGCGCATTCTCGTTTTCTCCATGCTCATCGCGCCGCCTTCGACCCCAGCCACGACGCGCGAAAGGCGCGCATCTCCTCGGTCACCGGCATCCCCGCCACCTCGTACGCCACCACCTCCAGCGCGGGATTCTCCACCAGCATCATCGGACCGCTGCGGCGGTGGCCGCGCTGCACGAACTCCACCTGCACCACGTCGCCGGCGGCGTGCGCGTCCAGGATCGCCCGCAGCGCGTCCGGGTCCGGTGTCGGCCGGCCGTCCACCGACAGGATCACGTCGTCGGCGCTGAGGCCGGCCTGGTAGATCGAGCCGTGGGAGAGCGGCCAGTCGTCCACCAGCACGCCGCCCTGGCCCTGCCCCAGGGGCACGCCCAGCCAGGGACGCCCCGGCGCCTGCTTGCGCAGCAGGAACCCGGCCCGCGCGAGCAGGGCGCCGTAGTCCACCACCTCGCGCCCTTCGATATAGCGGTCGAAGAAGTCGTTGGCGAACGCGGGGTCGCCCGTCACCTCGCCCAGTACGCGGCGCAGGTCGGCCAGCGTGTACGGCCGCGCGGGGGCCAGCTCCGGCGTCTGCGCCCGGCCGAACTCGCGCCACATCGCCCGCAAGTAGTCGTCCAGCGTGACGTTGCGAAAGCGGGTGCGCAGCGTGAGGTCCAGCCCCAGCCCGATCCCCGATCCCCACGTGTAGTACGAGAGAAAGGTGTTCCCCCGGTTGTGGGGATCGACGGAGGTGGCCGCGTCCACGAAGGGCGCCTGCATGCTCATCTCCACCGGGCTGAAGTAGCGGCGGCCGGGGGCGATGACCACGGGGGAGACGATGGTGGCGCCGATCCCCGCCGCGTACGCCGAGTCGGAGATCAGCCCCGCGCGGCGGATGAACAGGTCGTCGTAGTAGCTGGTGAAGCCCTCGGCGAACCACAGCTCGCCGCTCATGTTGGCGCGGGTGAAGTCGAACGGCTCCAGCGCGGCGGGGCGAATGCGCTCCACGTTCCACGCGTGAAAGAACTCGTGCGACAGCGTGCCCAGGTTCGCCATCTCTCCCGTGGCGAGCGGGCGGCGGTTGATGATGACGGTGCTGTTGCGGTGCTCCATCCCATCGCCCGCCACCCAGGGCAGGTAGTCCGCCAGGAAGGTGTAGGTGCCGAAGTCGAAGCGCGGCGCCTCACCGAACATGGCGATCTGCTCCGCCACCACCTTGCGCGCCTTCTCCGCGTAGCGGTCCGCCTCCTCCGCGGTGCCCAGGTGGTGCAGGGCCAGGCGGATGGTCTGCTCTCCCTGCGGTCCCGGCACCGTCCAGCTGCGCTCGATCCACGGACCCACCTCGGTGGGCGAGTCCATGAGGTACTGCAGGTTGGGGGCGGTAAAGACGGACGAGTCCGCCGTGGGCACCATCTGCGTGGCCACCTTCCACCCGTCCGGCCGCTCGAAGCGCACGCGGACGGGCGCCGTTTCCATCCCCCGCGCCCACAGGAAGGTGGCGGGGGCGTTCAGGTGCGCGTGGCTGGCGTCGATGGCGGCGTAGGTGCCGTCCGCGCGGTCGCCGAAGAGGGTGTAGCGCACGGTGACGGTGCCGTCGTGGCCGGCCACGTCCCACTGGTGCTCGTTGGGCCGGGTGTAGGCGAGGGTCCGCCCCTGCCCGTCCGCGGCGCGCACGTTGTAGACGTTCTTGGCGAACTCGTGCAGCGCGTACCGGCCGGGCGAGCTGCGGCTCATCCGCAGCTGCAGAGGCTGGCCGGCGGGCACGCCGCGGAACGTGGCGGTGATCTCCGCTTCGTGGTGCACGCGGTTGGGAAAGCGGACGTCGTACTCCACGCTGCGCTGCGCGCCGGCCGGCGCCGCGGCGAACAGCGCCAGCGCGGCGAGGGCGTGGCGAGGGGAAAGGCGGATACGGAGCATTCGTCGAATCGGGAGCGGGAACGGGCGGACTGCGAGAGATTTAGCACCCCGGCGCGGCGAGTGCCAGCGCCGCGGGCTGCGTGGAACCGTGAAGAACGCGTGAAGGTTCCCGGTCGGACGGTCGCAGTCGTCCTGAGCCAGCCGGCGCTTCGCGCTCAGACCCGCGTCACGCCCTCCGCGCCCAGGCGGCGGATGATCTCGCCCTTGAGCGTGGTGAAGTCCTCGTCCGAAAGGACGGGGGTGAGGCCGGCGGTGGGGATGGGCGTATCCAGGTCCACCCACGAGACGCATCCCTCGTAGCGCAGCGTGTCGGGGAGGGCGACGGGCTCCTCCAGCCGGTGCGCGCGGAGGATCAGGGCGTGGATGAACGGGCGGCCGCGGTACTCGAAGCGGTAGTGCGCGGCGGGAAGGGCCAGCGGGTGCATTCCGTCCACCCGGTCCAGAACGCCCGGGTTCTCGATGCGGAAGACGTCGTCCACCACGGCATAGACGCGAAAGGGCACCGTGCCGCGCTCCGGCGGCGACAGCGCCTCCAGCAGCGGGTGCAGGGGCTCCGCGAGGTCCGCAGGGTTCTGGTGCCAGCCGGTAGGAAAGATCCAGAACTCGCGGTGCTCCACGCCAAAGTCGCCCCGGCGCTCGTGGATACCGCCCTTGCGCACGAGGAGCGCGATCTGCCCCGTCGCCAGGGCCTCTTCGGCGACCGCCCACTCCTTGAGGGCAACGCGGCTACTCTCCCGCATCGCCCGTGCTGAACGGCAGCTCCACCACGCGCGCGGCCGACCCGTCCGCCGCGCCCACGCGCACCTCGCCGCCGGGGCCGATCTCGCGGCGCACGTATCCCATCGCCACCGTCTGACCCAGCAGCGGCGAGAAGGCGGCGCTGGCCGTCCATCCCACCTCCTTTCCCGTTTCCGGGTTCACCAGCGGCGCCCGGGCGGCGGGGGCGGGCGCGTCGCCGAGGAGCAGGCCGCGCAGGTGGCGGTTCACGTGCCCCCGGTGGGCGATGCGGACGATGACCTCCTGCCCCGTGTAGCACCCCTTGTGGAAGGAGATGGCGCGGTCCATCAAGCCCGTCGACTCGTAGGCCTCCGTGGGGATGGTTTCCTCCGTGAGCTCCGCGCCGTAGCGGGGGCGCCCGGCTTCGATCCGCAGCGTTTCCAGCACGCCGAAGCCGACGGGGCGCGCCCCCGCGTCCCGCAGCGCCGCCCACAGTTCCGCCGCGCGCTCCGCGGGGAGAAACACGTCGAACCCCTCCTCCCCGCCCGCCTCGCGCGTGGCGGCCACCAGCACCCGCGCGCCGCCGAGCTCCGGCTCCACGAACGCGTCCTCCCGCAGCTCGGGCACCTCCGTTCCCAACACCGCGGAGAGGAGCGCGCGGGCGCGGGGGCCGTATACGCCGACCTCCGCGACCTCGTCCGTGGCGTCCGCCCACTTCGCGAACATGGGCGGCACCATCTTCTTGAAGTGCTCGCGCGTCCCCTCCAGCGCCTCGCGGGCGATGCTGACCAGCACCTCGCCGTCCGCGCGGCGAAAGACGCGCACGTCGGCGATCATCCGCCCCTTGGCGGTGAGCATGGCCGCGTACACGCCGCGGCCCGGCTCCGCCTTGAGCAGCTCGTTGGTGATCAGCCCGTGCACCATGCGCGCGGGGTCCCTGCCCCACAGGCGAAACCGCGCGCGGTCGGCGCGCTCCGCCACGCCGGCGGACGCGCGGACGGCGCGGTACTCCGCCGCGCTGTCGCCGAAGTGCCGGGCCACCTCGCGCCCCGCCACGTCGCCGAAGCGCGCGCCCGCCTGCTCCACGAACGGCCGCAGCGCGGAGTGCGCCGGAGCCGCCGCCATCGTCTCGCTCATCGAATCACGTCCCTCGGATCGTTCACGCCGCCGCGCGACACAGGCCGCCGCGGCGCGGTGCCCGGGGCGGCCTGCATCGTCAGATCATCCACCGCCAGCCGGATCAGGCGCCGCGGCCGCTGAGCTCGCGCAGGCGGTCGTCCGCGCCCGCCAGCTCCGTGACCAGGCGGCGCACCTCGGCGGTGGAGGCTGCGTTGGGCAGGTCCACCTTGATCTCCTGCCCCTCGTCGCGGGGCAGGTACACCAGCGTCACCTTCCATCCTTCCACGCCGGTGGCCTTGCGCGCCACCAGGTCCACGCTGTATTCCGTGCCGCCGACCTCCAGCCGGTTGGCCAGCCGGTGCTCCTTCCACGAGGAGCTGCGGGATAGTGCCATGTGCGTTTTTGTCTCCGCTCCGATCATCGTCCATCCACCGCCCCGAAAGTAACGCTTCGGCGGGCGGCGTGCTACGGCGGGCTTCTCCTGCTTGGGCCTCAACACGGTCAACAGGGTTACCAGAAAAGATCCTTGCCCCGTTGACCCTGGGTGACGCCAGGAACGAAGAGCGGGGCCGCTCCGCGTGAGAGCCGCCCCGCCAATCCATCACCCCGTCCGCTGGACGATCAGCTCGTCGCGGTGGAGAGGCTGGTTCCGTAGCGCGTGTTGATGCGCTCGGCGAAGCGGCCCGCGAACAGCACGTGCGCCGCCGTGGAGGGGTGCACGCCGTCGAACGAGACCAGCGCCCCGAAGAAGTTGGGCGCCGCGAAGCCCGCCGTGGTCACCGGGCAGGAGTTCAGCACCGCCAGCTGGAACTGCTGCTCCGTGGTGGCCGCGGGCAGGTCCTGGCACTTGCGCAGGTTCTGGTAGCGGCCCTCGGCGTCCCTGGTCAGCGCGGCGGGGCCAAAGACCTGGTTGGGATTCACGTACACCCAGTTGTTCGCCGTGGCCGCCGCCTCGATGGCGGCGTTGTAGGCGTTGATCCGCTGCGTGACGACCACCTGCTCCGAAGTGTCCAGCAGGTACGCGCCGCGGCGCGGGTCGCCCACCGGGTAGGCGGCCGGGTTGCAGTTGATCTCCGGGAAGTTGGTGTCACCCACGATCTGGAACGACACCATGTTGGCCGCCAGCGGGTTGGGCTGCCCCAGGCTGTTCACCGGCGAGCAGTTGGCGTTCACCGGCTTGCCCTGAAAGCTGCCCCCGGTGGCCTGCGCCGCCACGTAGAAGTACGCGCCCGGCTGCAGGATGGGCGCGAACAGCGCCGCGTTCACCACGCCCACCAGCATGGCGCCCTGCGGGTTGGCGAACTTGATGGAGTCCACCAGCACGTTCAGCTGCGTCTGAAAGGTGGCCAGCGGCGTGAGCGTGCTGTCGGCCCCGGCCGCGCGCGGACCCAGAATGCCGCCCACCGCCGCCTCCAGCGCGTCGTTGTTGCCGATCCACACCGACACGAAGGTGGGGCGCGCCTCGATCATGGCGCGCACCTGCGTGCGCGGGCCCACCAGCAGCGTGTTGAGCGACGCCAGGCTGGGGCTGGTGGGAAACCGGTACAGGTCCAGCAGCCGCTCGCCCGGCACCGCGACGTTGTTGGTGATGCGCGGGTTGTTGATGCGCACGCAGCTGTCGGCCGTGCCCAGCCGGCCGGTGGCGCCCAGCGGGGCCAGGAAGGGGCGCGGGCACCCCGGCTTGGCCACGGCCGGGTAGGCGAACGTGGCCCCCGCGCGCTGCGCCAGCAGCACCGGGTAGGCGCGCGCCTGCAGGCTGTCGTTCAGGCCGCCCGACTGGAAGCCGGCGGTGATGGAGTTGCCCAGCGACACGTAGCGGTTGAACAGCTCGCCGCCGTTGGGCGTGGGGTTGACGGTGGTGATGACCTCGTCGCCGTCGCCCACGCACGCGCCGAGCAGCACCGTGGCCGCCAGCGCGGCGGCCCGCAGCGCGTTCCCCAGCGATCTCTTCATCATGCGGTCATTCTCCTGTTGCATTTCCGTTCAGAGCCGTTGCGGGGAGCGCGTATCAGCGGCCCCGGCCGCCGAAGCGGTAGGCCAGGGAGAAGTTGAACACCATGCCCGTCGCCTCGTACACGCCCGCGCGGGGGCCGCCGGGGAGAACCGGGCCGGCGCGGTCGGGCTGGTTGATGTACTGGAACGAGAAGTCCGTCGACAGCGCGGGGGTAAAGCGGTAGCCCAGACCCAGCGTGTAGTAGTTGCGCTCGCCCTCCGGCAGGAACGGCGTGGCGCGCGGGCTGGCGGCCTCGTTGTAGCGAAAGCCCGCGCGCAGGTTCAGCGCGTCGTTGGCGGCGAAGTCCGCGGCGAAGCGGAAGGTGTTGGTGCTGCTGTAGCCCAGCTCCAGCGTCTCCGGGTCCTCCTCCTCGAACTCCACCTCGAAGGCGTCGAAGCTGCTCCAGTAGGTGCGCTGGAAGTCCGCCAGCAGGTTCAGCCGGTCCGTGGCGCCGTAGGCAACGCCCACCACCAGCTGCGCCGGAAACTCGATGGTCGTCGACACGCCCTGGTCGTTGGGAAAGCCGGCGCCGATCAGCGCGTCCACGCCCGGGTTCCCCGTGGGGATCTGCACGAACGCCGCGTCGCCGTCGATGTCCACCTCGGCGCTTCCCAGGTAGCGCACGCCCAGCGAGGTGCGGCGGTCCAGCTGCAGGATGCCGCCCACGTGGTAGGTAAAGCCGGTGCCGTCACCCTCCAGCGTGACGTCCGCGATCTCCGTGTTCCCCAGCCCCACGGCCGCGGGGCCGAACTGGCGGCGGTGCACCTCGATGTTGCCCATGACGTAGTCCAGGCCCACGCCCAGCGACAGGCGGTTGGGGATCACCTGGTAGGCCACGGTGGGCTGGATGTAGAACCCGCGCAGCGAGTTGTCGTACCCCGTAAAGCGGCCCTCGAAGTTGGTGTCGCCGCAGCGCGGCGTGGACGCGTCGCAGACCGGCCACTCCAGCCCCAGCCCGTACGGCGCCAGCGCGCCGATGCCCACGGCCAGCCGGTCGCTCGCGCGGTAGTTGATGTAGCCCTGCGGAACGGGAACGTTCTCCGTCTCGCGCTCGATCACCGAGACGCCGTCCACCGGCTCCATTCCCGCGTCGTAGCGGAAGGTGCTGCCGGCGCGCACGAGGGCCACGCCCGCGCTGATCACGCTGGGCGAGTTGGCCAGCCCGGCGGGGCTGAAGTACACGGCCGATCCGTCGTCGCACGGCATCGCCACGCCGGCGCCCACCCGGCCCGCCATGCACGCGCTCTGCTGGTCCACGCTGGAACCCTGGGCCTGCAGCGGCGTGCCCGCGGCGGCGCACGCAACGGCGGCGGCGCCGGCGATTGCCAGACTTCGTCTCATGCGAGTCTCCTTTGGAGGTCTTGTGCTGCCGGGCAGGCACGCCCGGAGATGTGTCGTGATCGCGGAATCGGCCGGTCCGCAGCGGGCGTATCGGTCCGGCGAACGCGTGACGATACAGCGACCCGCGTGCACCGTCAAGCCAAAAACCCTTGCGGTGACAGGCAAAACGCACTGAGCCGGGCTCAGTCAGTTTCCCCGGGAAACGAGCGCCAGCACCATGGTGCCCGCGGCGTTCAGCACCGCCACCGTGTTCGCGGCGATGAAGATGCCGTTCCGCAGGCGCACGCTGTACACCAGGAACAGCGTGCTCGCCAGCGTCTGCAGGGCAAAGAACAGGGGATCGATGTCGTCCGGACCCCTGGTCAGCGCGCTCACGAAGGTGTAGGTGAGCGAGACCGCCAGGGCGATGCACGCCACCCATCCCACGACCTTGACCCACCCCCGGTCCGCCGCGCGCCGCTTTGGTGGCATCGGCCCCCTGCCGTTGAAAAGATGTTTCCCCCCGGGAGCGGAGAGGATGATGCACGGCGTGGGCCGCGGCGGGGCCAGGGGTGATGGGGTGAACGGGTGACGGAGAGACGGGGTGGCGGATCGCGGGCGCCCTCCGCGGGCGCCCCTCTCCGCACTCTCCCCCAAAAAACAGGTTCTTCGTCGATCTTGTTGCAGGTAAACAAACCCGACGCCGAACTGTCATTTCGAAGGAAGCGCCTGCACCGAACTCAGCCCGTGCAGGATTCCCATGGCGCCGACTGAGAAATCTACTCACCCGTGCTGGTGATCCGGCCCGCGGCCCGGTCTTCGACCCGCCTGCGATGCGCCGCACAGAAGCGGGTCGAGGACCGAGCCGTGGGCCGGATCACCAGCACGGGTGAGTAGATTTCTCAGTCGGCGCCATGGGAATCCTGCACGGGCTGAGTTCGTTCAGGCGCCTCCTTCGAAATGACAGTTCGGCGTCGGGTCTGTTTACC
>DATABT010000102.1:0-2297 GCA_036259455.1 Longimicrobium sp.
TTCTGCGCGCGCACGGCCTCGCCGAATCGCACCTGGCCGTCAACGTGAGCACGGACGCGGACGCGCTGGCACGCGTGCAATCCGCCCTCCGCCTGCGCGCCGCCGGGAGGGGCGCCAGAGCGTGTTCCGTTCACGGCTGACCCGCCGATCCGCATCCCGCACGCGGAAAGAGAATGCTCACGCGGAATCCGGAAGAAGGCACGTTGATTTCCTGAGTCATCCGGCGCTGCTGCGCGCCCCCTGCGGAATGAAAGTCGCTCACGCCGAGGCTGTCATTTCGAAGGAGGCGCCCGCGTAATCTTTGCCGGTGGAGGAACCCGTGGCGCCGACTGAGAATTCTACTCACCCGGGCAGGTGCCGCGCCCTGCTCGACGGAGCTCGCCCGCAAACCTTTGTATTCCAGGGAGGCGCCGCGCCGCACCCCGTCCACTCGCGGAGGCCGGGCGCCGGCCGAAAAATCTCGCCCGTGGAACGCGGACGCGGCTCTCTGCCGCGGACCCGGCTTCCCAGATCGGGCGAGGAGATCCTTCGGTGGCGCCCATGGAGCCCCGGGCTGGTTCTTACGTGGGCGCTCCCTCAGGAAATCACCTGATGGTCTGCGAATTCGGGATCATATCACACGGAGAATCGGAGCAATGGCGAAGTGTCGAATCACACGCACTTCCTCCGTTGCTCCGTTGCCTCCGTATCAAACCCATTCCTCAGCGGATCGAGACCATGTCCTGTCCGGAAGGCGCCGGAGCCGCGCACTCCTCCGTTGCCCCGGCCAGGGCCGGACCGGTCCACGGCGCCGGCCTCCGCAAGAGCTCACGCCGCGGCGCGGTGCCGAGCCACGCTTCGCGCAGCCACGCGGGCGCGTCCTGGAAGCCGAGCGCGCGTGCATGGGCCAGCACCACGCCGCGGATGCGCGCCTCCGCGGCCGCGTTCACCAGGGGCTCCGGGCGCGAGGCCCATCCGGTGAGCGGGTTCACGCAGCGCGCGGCCGCCCACTCGGCCATGACCCGGCCGCGGAGCGCAAGCACACTGTCCACTTCCACCCGCACGCGCTCCGCCGTGGCCAGGAGCTCCGCCATCCCCGGCGCGGGGCGGACGGCAGGCGCGGGTGCGGGACCGGCCTGGCCGGCGATGCGCCCGGCGAGCTCGAAGCCGCCCGGCGTGCGTCCGGGGCCCCAGCGGCCCATGAAGTCGCGGCGAGCCGGCGCCGGAACGGGCGAGGCGACCATCATCAGGTCCATGAACGGCTCCGCCGCGTCCGTCCGCGCTCCCGGCATCAGGGCGAGCCCGGACCCGCCGATGAACTCGTCCTGCGCGGTGGTCAGGTAGCCGTTGCTGCGCCCGCGCAGCGCCAGTGCCACCGCCACGTACCCGTCGAAGGTGCGCGCGAAGATCTCGGGCGGACGCTGCGCGTACCGGCGCTGGACCTCCGCCCCGCCGCGCATGGGCACTTCCGGCGGCACCGGCATGCGCCGCACCGCCGTGGCGAAGTCGTCCCCGTGCCCGGCGCGCACCACGTGTTCGGTCCCGTACGCGGCGCGTCTGCCGTACCGCGCCAGGGCCACCTGCCAGTCCAGGTCGTGCCCTACCTCGTGCGCGATGGCGCCCGCCCCGCTTTCGGGCGACAGGACGATGGTGCGGCCGTGCGGATCGTGGATCGCGAGCGCCGGCCGTCCCGTCGTGCCGATCCTGAAGCCTGCGTCGCGCAGGTCCAGGCTGGGGAGCACCAGCTCCAGGTCCGCCAGGGCGTCGCCCACCACCCGGCGGTGGTACGCTCGCCACGAGAGCGGCACGTCCGCGTCGAACTCCACGCCGCGAATGCCGAAGATGCGCTTGAGGTCCGTGTCGGAGGGAGCCGGAAAGCCGGGGAACCAGACCCGCTCCTGCCCCCACGCCCGCATGGCGACGCCGGCGTCCAGCGCGATCTGCGCCAGGGTCTGCCGCAGCGGGCCGGGCGCCGCGGCGAACGACGCGTACTCCGCCGCCAGCGTCTCTTCCGTGCGCGCGTGCTCCAGCAGGCGCGCGGCGAGGCCGGCGGCCCGCGCGTCGCCCGCGGTGACGCGGCGCAGCTCGTCCTCGTACCGCTGCACGGTGACCCACACCGGCGCCTGCGTGGGGTAGCCGTCCGGCCCCGCCGCGTGCGCCAGCCGGCGCGCGGTCTCCGCGGACAGGCGCGGGACGGTGTCGCGGTCCGGCGCGAGGCGCGCGCCACCCCGGAACCGCTCCCGGACCGCCTCCACCGCATGCACCAGCGAAACGGCCCGGCCCGCCGCCGCCTCCTCCAGGGACAGCGTCCGGGGAGC
>DATABT010000103.1:0-1629 GCA_036259455.1 Longimicrobium sp.
CCGCCACCTGCGTGGCGGCCACCGACTCCACCGGCGGCCCCCCGGGCCGCAGCCCGGTGCCCAGCACGGGCGCCAGCCGGCGGAAGGCGGGGAGGTACGCCTCCAGCGCCTCGGGCCGTTCGTGCAGGAAGCGCTCGAATCGGTAGCCCAGCAGCACGCCCAGCGGCAGCCCCTGGCGCACGCCGTCCAGCAGCCAGGCGGCCAGCCGCACCCGCCGCGACGAAAGGTCCACCGCCAGCGCGTTGGGCCCGCCGCCGGTGTGCGAGCGCCACCCGCTGCGCAGCACGGCCGCCGTGGCCGCCTGCACCAGCGAAGGGGCGTGCACGTATCCCGCGTTCCCCGGCTGCTCCACCACTCCCGGCTCGTCCGGCGGCGGGTCGGCGACGGCGACGGCGGGGCGGCGCTTGCGGATGTCCACCAGCATGCCGTACGCGCCCAGGTGCACGCCCGTGGGCCGCTGCTCGCGCAACCACCGCAGCCGCCGCGTGGCGAAGCCGGTGATCCACGCGTCCAGCCGGTGGCTGGCCAGGTCCAGCGCCTCCGCCGTCATCCGCTCCAGCACCGGCACCGGCACGTCGGCCAGCTCCGCGAGCCGCGCGCGCAGGGCGGCAATGCGGGGCGGCGGCGCGCTCTTCAGCCGCTCGGCCACCGTGGCCCCGCCCCCCGGCCGCTGGGCCATGTAGCGCACCAGGGTCTGCGTCTCCGGCCCGGGGCGGATGTCGATCAGCTCCGGCTCCAGGTCCACGTCCGCGCCCAGCGCCAGCAGCTCGGCGGCGGCGCGGGCATGCTCCGCGATGGCCGCCTGCCGCGCCAGCAGGTACAGCAGGGGCGCGGGATTCCTGCCGCCCGGCGGGGCCTGCGACATCAACTCGTCCCACCCCGTCTCCACGCTCGCCAGCTTGCCCAGGTACGCCGCCGCCGTCGCCTCGCCCGTGGCGTTCGCGGCCTGCACGCGCGGGCCGCCCAGCGGCATGGCCAGCCGGGAGTAGACGGCGCGGGTGACGCGCGGGTCCCAGTGCGGCTCCCGCCGCGCGAGCAGCCCGGTCAGCCCCAGCCGCTCCAGCACGGCGCGCGGCTCCTCGGCGTGCTCCTCCTGCCACCCCTCGGTCAGCCGCAGCTGCAGGAAGCGCCACAGGTGGGTGACGTAGTCCACCCCCAGCGCGCCGCGCGCCCGGTGCTCGGCCGAAACGGCGGACTGGCCCAGGATCTGGAGGAGCCGCGCGCGGGGGTCCGCGTCCGGCGCGTCCACCCGCGGCAGCCGCGCCGACGTGGTGGAGGGAAGGAACACCCTGTCGCGCACCTGGCGGAGGAAGCCCACCAGCGCCCCGTCGCGCGCGGCGCGCGTGGCGTCCGGCTCGTCCTGCGCCGTCCAGCGGTCCAGGGCCAGCACGGGGAGAACGCCGTACGGCTGCCGGCCCACGCGGAGGGCGGGGAGCGGGCCGGCGGCGCGGACGTGCCGCTCGAAGTGCGCGCGGCCGTGGTCCATCTCCGCGAAGGAGAGCACCCCCGACATCATCTGCCAGAGGAAGTGCCCCCAGGTGGCCGGCCAGAGCGCCGCGTTCATCGCCGCCGCCTGCGCGTCCTCGCGCAGATCGGCGTCCCGCGCGCGCGCCACCCCGCGGGCGGACG
>DATABT010000104.1:0-4802 GCA_036259455.1 Longimicrobium sp.
CCCGCCCCGCCCCCGCCGCTGACCACCGAGATGGTGGGCGGCACCGATCCCAACGTGCAGCCCGCCGCCGCTCCGCAGGCCCCGGCCACCCCGCCGCAGGGCGACACCAGCCTGCCGGCGGCGCCCGCCCCCGCCGCGCCGGCCACCGCCGTCCCCGCGCAGGCCGACACCGGGCACGCGGCCCACGCGGATTCCGGCCACGCCGGCCACTGAGGGCCGGCATCGCGGGTGGCTGCCTGGGCCCCGCTCCGGAGCGATCCGGGCGGGGCCCTCATCCCATCCGAATGCAGGGAACGAGAGAACGTGAAGCGAATCTGCGTGTTCTGCGGCTCCAACCCGGGGCTGCGGCCGGACTACGCGGCGGCGGCCATGGAGATGGCGCGCGCGCTGGCGCGGCAGGGGATCGGGCTCGTCTACGGTGGCGGGCACGTGGGGCTGATGGGGATCGTGGCCGACACCGTCATGCGCGAGGGCGGCGAGGCCATCGGCGTGATTCCCGAGGCGTTGCTCAAGCGCGAAGTGGGGCACCACGGGCTCACCGAGCTGCACGTGGTGCGCTCCATGCACGAGCGCAAGCAGCTCATGGCGGACCTGTCCGACGGGTTCATCGCCCTGCCGGGCGGCTACGGCACCTTCGAGGAGTTCTGCGAGGTCATCACCTGGTCGCAGCTGGGCATTCACCCCAAGCCGTGCGCCCTGCTGAACGTCCTGGGCTTCTACGATCCCCTGCTGGCCATGTTCGACCACGGCGTGGCCGAGGGCTTCATCCATCCCGATCATCGCGCCATGGTGCTGGAGGATACGGACCCCGCTGCGCTGCTGGAGAAGATGCGCGCCTTCGTTCCCCGCAAGGTGGAAAAGTGGATCGGGCCGGGCGAGCGCTGATCGCGAGCCTTGGAAGCCGGGCCCCGAGCGTGTAGACTAGTCCTGCGTAACACCTTCCGTCTTCGCCACGCGCCATGCGACCGATCACGGCCCTTGCGGCCCCCCTGCTGACGCTGATCCCCGCCGCCGCACACGCGAGCACGCCGCGCTTTGCCGGCGCGCTGGGGCTGGCGTCCTGGATGCCCGCGCTGCTGGTGATCGCCGGCCTCCTCTTCGTGGCCGTGGAGGTCTTTGTGATCTCCGGGCACGGGATCGCGGCGCTGCTGGGGGTGCTGGCGGTGCTGGCCGGCATCGTCCTGTCGATGATGGGGCCCGTCACCGGCGCGGCGGACGTGGCCATCGCCTTCGGCATCGTCATCTCCAGCCTCACGCTCATGGGTGTGGCGGTGTGGGGGCTGGCCTCGCGGGTGCGCTCGGGCGACCCCCTGCTGGGCGGCATGCTGCGCCGCGACGACGGGTACGTGGCCTCGGTGCCGCGCCCGGAGCTGGAGGGGGTGGACGGCATCGCCATCACCGACCTGCGCCCCGCGGGGACGGCGGAGATCGCGGGCGAGCGGCTGGACGTGGTGAGCGAGGCGGGGTGGATCACCGCCGGCACGCCCGTCCGCGTGCTGCGCGCGGAGGGGTACCGCCACGTGGTGCGCGCCGTCGCCCTTCCCCCGCCGCCGGACGCGGCGGAGCAGGGATAGCGCTCCACCAGGGAGCAGCTACTCGCAACTTCTTTCGTCCCACGCACGTAGACGCCTCCGCGCGGCGCGGAGGGACCGTCGCGGCGCCGCGTTTCCGCCTGCCGGCGGCGACGCCGTTTCCCCCTGACGAGACACCACCATGGACCCGTTCGCATCCACGATCTTCCTGGTCTTCCTGGCCCTGATCGGCCTCGTGATCTTTCTCCAGTTCATCCCGCTGGGGCTGTGGATCCAGTCGGTGTCGTCGGGCGTGTACGTGGGGCTCGCGCGCCTGTTCGCCATGCGGCTGCGGCGGGTGAACCCGGCGCGCATCGTCCACCCGCTCATCACCGCCCACAAGGCCGACCTGCCGCTCAACGTGACGCAGCTGGAGGCGCACTACCTGGCCGGCGGCAACGTGGAGCGCGTGGTGCAGGCGCTGATCGCCGCGCAGAAGGCCGGCATCACCCTCAACTTTCAGCAGGCCACGGCCATCGACCTGGCCGGGCGCAACGTGCTGGAGGCGGTGCAGACGTCGGTGAACCCCAAGGTGATCAGCACGCCGCGCGTGGCCGCGATGGCCAAGGACGGCATTCAGCTCATCGCCATCGCGCGCGTGACGGTGCGGGCCAACATCAACCGGCTGGTGGGCGGCGCGGGCGAGGAGACCATCCTGGCGCGCGTGGGCGAGGGCATCGTGTCCACCATCGGCTCGGCGGCCAGCCACAAGGCGGTGCTGGAGAACCCCGACAACATCTCCAAGACGGTGCTGAGCAAGGGGCTGGACGCGGGGACGGCGTTCGAGATCCTGTCCATCGACATCGCCGACGTGGACGTGGGCAAGAACATCGGCGCGGAGCTGCAGACGGACCAGGCCGAGGCCGACAAGCGCATCGCGCAGGCCCGCGCCGAGGAGCGGCGCGCCATGGCCGTGGCGCAGGAGCAGGAGAACCGCGCCCGCGTGGAGGAGATGCGCGCCAAGGTGGTGGAGGCCGAGGCGCAGGTGCCGCTCGCCATGGCCGAGGCCTTCCGCAAGGGCAACCTGGGGGTGATGGACTACACCCGCATTCAGAACATGCAGAGCGACACCTCCATGCGCCGCGCCCTGGCCGCGCCGGCGGGGCCCGTGACGCCGGGGAACGGCGGGTCCGGCGGGGACTGAGCCATGGAGTTCCTGATCCTGTTGTTCATCGGCTGGATCATGTGGTCCGTCGTCGCCAACGCGGCAAAGAAGCAGCAGACGCAGCTTCCGCCGCCGGAGCAGCCGACGGTGCCCGACTGGTACAGCCTCGCCGAGTCGGAGCACGTGCGGATGGTGGGCGGCGCGCAGCCCGCGGCCGTGCTCCCGGTGCGAGCGCCGATGGAGGAAAGCTCGTCGGAGCTGCCGTGGGACGAGCAGGCCCGCGACGCCGAGCTGGCCGCGTTCGGCGCCCCGCTTGTGAACGTGGTGTCGCTGGAGTCCACGGACGTAGTGCCGCCGCCGGAGCGCCTTGCGCCCACCATCGTCTCGCTGGAGCAGGAGGTGGACCGGGAGACGGAGCACGAGAACTTCCACCGCCGCTACGTGGACGCGCGCGCCGCCGGCGCCTCGGCGCGGTACGGGCTGCTGGACGAGATGCGCGATCCCATCGCCCTGCGCCGCGCCGTGCTGATGGCCGAGATCCTGGGCCCGCCCCGCTCGCTGCGCAGGTAGCCTGCGCGGCAGCGGATGTCACCCTGATGAAAGGAGATGACGCGGAGATGGCCATCGGCCGTCTCCGCGTCATCTGTCTGTTGCTCCTCGATCGCGCGCCGCTCCCATTCGGCTGGAAGGAGCGGTGCTCGGGGTCGATGCGGCCCCGGGGCTCCGGCGGCTTTGGGAAAGCACGTCGCGCACGGCCTGGGGGTGCACCGTCTGCACCTGGAACCCGCGGCTTTTACACGACGGGAAGGCGGTTCCCGGCAGGTGCGTTGACGGCAGGAGAATTGCTCGGTAGCTTGAACGCATCGGGATTTCGAGAAGGGGAGTAGCGTACCGGCGAGAAAGCCGGCGGCCGGATCGTCAAGACTGCGGGCTCGCGCCCGCACGGTCCGGTTGGGACGCGGATGCCCGCGGGGCACCATCGTCAGGGCGAGACCTTCGTCGCAGGGGCGGCCAGCACGGCCGTGCCCCGGACGAAGGTGTCGCCCTTGTTTTTCGTATCCAATGCCGTGCGCGCGGCACCGTTTGAAGGAATGACACGGATTTGAACGGACACGTTCTGCCCTACGCGGGCTTTACCGCCCTGGTGCTGGTGATCCTGGCCTTTGACCTGGGCGTGATCAACCGCAAGGCGCACGTAGTAAAGGTGCGCGAGGCGGGGATGTTCGCCGGGCTCACGGTGGCCCTGGCCAGCGTTTTCACCGGGGCCATATGGCTCAACTACCTGCCCGTGGAGGGGATCGGCGGACAGAAGGACGCGCTGGAGTTCCTTACCGGCTACCTGATCGAGCTGGCGCTCTCGGTAGACAACATCTTCGTCTTCGTCCTGATCTTCGCGTACTTCAAGGTGCCCCCCAAGTACCAGCACCGGGTGCTGTTCTGGGGCGTGCTGGGGGCGCTGGTAATGCGCGGCGTGATGATCGCCATGGGGGCGCTGCTCATCGAGCGCTTTCACTGGATCATCTACGTGTTCGGCGCGTTTCTGGTGTACACGGGCATCAAGATGGCCACGCAGAACGAGATGGACATCGAGCCCGAGGCCAACCCCGCGCTCAGGCTCATCCGCCGCTTCTTTCCCGTGACCCCGGACTATCACGGGCAGCACTTCTTCGTGAAGGAGACCATCGGCGGAAGGCTGCGCAAGGCCGCCACGCCGCTGTTCGTGGTGCTGGTGATGGTGGAAACCACGGACCTGATCTTCGCCGTGGACAGCATTCCGGCCATCTTCGCCGTGACGCGGGACCCGTTCCTGGTCTACACCAGCAACGTGTTCGCCATCCTGTGCCTGCGGTCGCTGTACTTCCTGCTGGCCGGGGTGATCGACAAGTTCCACTACCTCAAGCTGGGCCTTTCCGCGGTGCTGGTGTTCATCGGCGCCAAGATGCTGGCGACCATCTGGCACATCGAGGTGCCCAGCACCCCCGCCACCACCACCAGCGACAGCCAGGTCGGCATGTGGTACACGCCGCTCGCCAGCATCTTGGCGCCGATGAACACCAGCACGATCGACAGGCCCAGCTTGAGGTAGTGGAACTTGTCGATGACCCCCGCCAGCAGAAAGTACAGGG
>DATABT010000105.1:0-9126 GCA_036259455.1 Longimicrobium sp.
AGGCGCTGCTCGAGTCGGAGCTGTTCGGGCACGAGCGCGGCGCGTTCACGGGCGCTTCCGGCCAGAGCATCGGACGCTTCGAGCGCGCGCAGGGCGGCACGCTGTTCCTGGACGAGATCGGCGACATGAGCCTGGTCCTGCAGGCCAAGATCCTCCGCGCGCTGCAGGAGCGGGAGATCGAGCGCCTGGGCGGCGAGGAGCGCATCCGCCTGGACGTGCGCGTGGTCGCCGCCACGCACCGCGACCTCCCCGCGCTGATCGCGTCCGGCGACTTTCGCGAGGACCTGTTCTACCGCCTGGCCGTGGTGCGCCTGCACCTGCCGCCCCTGCGCGAGCGCCCCGGCGACGTGCGCGCGCTGGCCCTGTACTACGCCGCCCGCTTCGCGCGCGAGCACGTGCGCCCGGTGAAAGCGGTGTCGGAGGATGCGCTGCGGCGGCTGGAGGCGCACCGCTGGCCCGGCAACGTCCGCGAACTGCGCAACCTGATGGAGCGCGCGGTGTTGCTCGCCACCGGCCCCGTCCTCCTCCCCGAGCATGTGACGGTGGATTCGCACGAACCGCCGCCCCCAGCCGGCCCCGTGGAAACGCTTCCCGGCTACTCGGTGGACATGACGATGGCGCAGGTAGAAGCGCTGCACATCGCGCAGGTGCTCAAGCGCGTGGACAACCACTTCGTCAAGGCGGCCGGGATCCTGGACATGCACCGCAACACCGTGTCCCGCAAAGCGCTGGAGTACGGCATCATCCCGGGATGAACTGCTCTGTCTCACACAGAGTTAACAGGGTTAGCAGAGTCTGGATCGTGCACGGGACGTCTCTGTCAACCCTGTTGACCCTGGGTGAGGCCGAATCCTTGAAAGCCTGCCGCATCCTGAAATCGTGCGTGCCACAAAAACCGGCAAAGATTGGTGGATGCGGATGATCGGCCTCATCATAAATCCAGCAACGGTGCGGTTTTCGGTAGATGGCTGACGTGGAACGCGGCCTGCCCTTCCGCATGCGGAGCGGAGTGATTTCCATCCACCGACCCGGCGTGTGACCTCGCGAGCCATCAAGATCGACGCAGCCCTCAAGGCCCTTCCCGAAGCCGCCGACCTGGCGCCGCTGCGGGAAGCGCTGCTGGGCATGGCGCGCGCGAACCAGGGCCTGGGCTGGGCGGATTCCGAGGCGTACGCGACGGTGGACACGCGCCTCGCGGACCTGGCCGGGGCGGAGGCGCTGGTGCCGGAGCTCGCCGACGGCCTTCGCGCCCGCGCGGAAGAGGTGATGCGCCACACGCTCGCCGCGCTGCGCGCCGTCGCCGCGGCGGACTACGAGGAGGCGGCGCGGCACCTGGTTGCCGCGGGCGAGGTGGAGGAGCGCGCGCGGCGGCTGGACGAGGCGGAGCGCATCTACGAGCGTGCGCTGGAACTGGGCCGCAAGCCGCGCAACCGCCGCGCGGAAGGCCTCGCGCTGCGCCGGCTGGGCCGCATCGCGCGCACGCGCGGCGCCTGGGCGCGCGCCGGGCGGCTGTACGCGCAGGGCTACCAGGTCGCGCAGGCGCAGCGGGACGTGGATGGCTCCATCGTCGCCTGCCAGGGTCTGGGGAACGTGGCGGTGGATCAGGGGCGGTGGGACGAGGCGCGAGCGTGGTATCTCCGCGGCCTGGAGCTGTGCCCCGCCGAGCCCGCCAGCGCCGAGTTCGTGCACCTGGCCAACGGCATGGCGGTCGCCGAGCGCCGCCGCGGAGACGTGGACGCCGCCGCCGAGTGGCTGTCGCTGGCGCGCGAAGTCGCGGGCGCGCTGGGGGATGACGGGCTGCTCGGCTACCTCGAAAACGGCTGGGGGATGCTGGAGCTGGCGCGTGGCACGCCGCAGCGCGCGGAAGCCGCGTTCCGCCACGCCCTGGAGCGTGTGCTGGACCCGTTTGCGCGGGTGACGGTCACGCTGAACCTGTCGGATGCGCTCCTGCGGCAGGGCCGCCTGCGCGAGGCCGAGGCCGCCGCGCGTGAGGCCGAGGCGCTGGCGCTGCACCATCGCGCCATCCTGGACCTGCCCGAGGCGTACCGCCGGCTGGGTGCCGTGGCCGCCGCGCGGCGCGACCGCGAGGGATTCGTGTTCTACGAGCAGGCGCTGGAGATCTGCCGCGAGCACCACCTGCCGTCTTTCGAGGCGGCGGTCACGCAGCACCAGTACGGCGCCTTCGAAGCCGCGCTGGGCGACACGGAGAGCGCCGCGGCGCGCCTTCGCGAAGCGGTGCGGATGTACGACGAAGCCGGCGCGGCGGTGGAATCCGCGGCCGCCGCGGCGGAGCTGGAGCGGTTGGGCGAGGCGTACGAGCCAGACTGACGAGGCGACGATGAAGACGATGAAAAGCCTGGCCGCGCTGCTGGGCATGATGATGCTGGCCGGATGCGGCCGCGAGCTGGTGGGCGGCGGCGCCCGCGACGTGGACGCCCGCGCCACCGGCGACGGCACGCCGGGGGGATCGGCCGCGATGGCACCCTCCTACGCGCTGTCGCCTGGTGCGGGCCCCGTTTTCCAGACGAACGGCATCAGCGGATCGATCACCTTCGACGCGCGCGTGTCGCTGGTGCGCAACCAGACCGTCACGCCGCTGGGTGCGTCGATGGGGACGACGGTGAGCGCCAACGGCCGCGACACCGTGGCCGTCGCCTCCGCGCGCGTGGACGACGTGGACTTTCCCATCGCGCGCGTCGTCTTCACCCGCGTCACGGCGAACGTGACGGGCGGCCTGGTGATCGGCGGCGTCTCGCTCACCGGCGAGGTGAACGTCGGCATCCCCGCTGGCGACAGCGTGGTGGTGGAGATGCCCGTCAACCTGGGCGGCGCGGATGAGGACGCCACGCTGCTGATCGACCTGGACGCGTCCGCCTGGCTGTTCGCCGCCAGCCCGGTGACGCGCGTGGTGTCCGCCACCACCTTCCGCAACGCCGTCCGGCTGCGCCGCGCGGACAACTGACGTTTCACGCGAACGGTGCGGGATAAAAGAGGACGCGGAGGGCTCCGTGCCACCTCCGCGTCTCTCGTTTCCTCGGCGTCCGCCGCGATTAAGGATTCGGCGCGGTGCACCCGGGAGCGTCCGGAGCCGCGGCGGCCGCGCAGGCGGCGAACAGTTCCGCGTTCCGGAGCAGCATCGGCAGTTCGGGATCGAACATCGAAAGATCGCCGGCCGGGGGATTCTGCGTCCGGATCTGCCGGATGAGCCGCCCGCCGTCGAAGTAGAAGCGGTGCTCGATCGTCGCCGCGATTTCGCCGCCGCGCGCGAACGGTTCCACGTACCGTTCGTGCACCAGGTGGATGAAGATCAACTCGCCACCCGCGAAGTAGTACGCCTCGCGGCCGCGCCACGACTCGCCGTACAGCCTGGCAGACAGCTTTCGCAGTTCGTCGCCGCGGTAGAAGCCCGTAAGCTCGCCGCCTTCCAGCGAGAAGTCGTAGACGTCGTGCGTGGTCCGGCGGTACGCCGGCGCCTCGCGCTCCATGCGCGCGAACTGCTCGCGGATGCGCTCGATGGCCGCGGGGCTGCCGCTGGTCGGGGTGACCGCCTGCGCATCACACGTCCGCGCCGCACCGCTGGCACATGGCGTGATCAGCAGCGCGGCGCCGGTCAAGAGCACGCGGCGACGAGATCTGCGCATCGTGGCTAGCGCAGGTGCTCGTCGAAAAAGGTGAGCGTGCGCCTCCACGCGTCCTCGGCTGCATCCGCCCTGTACGACTGGCCGGACGGGTTGGCGAAGGCGTGCCCGGCGCCCTCGTACACGTGGATCGTCACGTCCTTGCCCAGCTCGCGCAGGGTAGCCTCCATCTGCCGAACCTGCGCCACCGGGATGCTCTCATCCGCGCCGCCGAACAGCCCCAGCAGGGGCCCGCCCAGCTTCGCCAGCTCGTCGCGATCCGTGACGATGCGGCCGTAGTACATCGCGGTCGCGTCGATGCGGTCCGGCATCTCCAGCCCTCCCGCCAGCGCCCATCCGCCCCCGAAGCACCAGCCCACGATCCCGATCCTGTCCGCACCGGTGGCCTGCTCCAGGTACATGGCCGCCGTCATCAGGTGGGCCATGCCGCGGTCGGTGTCGCGCAGCACCTCTTCCACCAGCGCGCGTGCCTCCTGCGCGTTCTGCGCGACGCGGCCGTGGTACATGTCCACGGCAAAGGTGCGGTAGCCCTCGCCCGCCAGGCGGCGGGCCATCATGCGGATGTTGTCGTTCAGCCCCCACCACTCGTGCACCAGGATGATGGAGGGCAGCCTGGCGTCCACCGCCGCGGAAGCGGGGCGCGCCTCGAAGCCGCGCACGCGCTCGCCGTCCACCACGTACTCCACTTCGCGCGTGGCCACCTCCTGCGCCGGCGCCTGCGCGGACGCGTTGGCCGCCGGCGTCTCGTGCGCGTGCTCGCGCGACATCGCGTCCCAGTGCGCCGGGTCCCCCGCGCCGGCCGAGCGCCCGCCGCCCGCGCACGCCGCCATCAGCATGCTCAGCATCATCGTCACAAGCGCCTTTCGCATCCACCCACCTCCACGAAATCGATGACCCTCACCCATGGTGATCACGGATGTACGCGCACGCTTCACGCGGTCAACGGGGCACCTGGAGACGTGCGCGGGGCGACCATTCCAAGGCCGCCCCGCATGCGTTTCAGGCGGTCGCCCGGCGCCACGGCAGTCGCATCAGGCGATGCTTGCGCCGAGGCGGCGCAGGGTCGCGCGGCGGCTCCAGCACCGGCGGTCCCGGCTCGTCGCCACCGTCCACGGCGCCCGGGGCACCGTTCGGCCGGTAGCCAGACCACCAGACGGGTCGGCCGTTCCACACCAGCCATCCGTCGACGAACTCGAGCTCGTCACCCCGCGGAACCTTGAACGGAAGAGCCTCGCCGCGCTTGACGCGTTGCGCCTCGCGAAAGAGGAAGTCGAAGTACGCGCTGCGCGCCCGGAACTCGATCATGTACCGCTCCGGGTCGGCCTGAAAGCTGGGTCGCTTACTCATCGCTCTGCTTTCTCTGCTGGACGGCCGAAGCGGCGGCACTCATGAGCTTTTCCAGCTCTTCGATACGTTGGCCGAGCGCCTCCACCTCCGCCTCGCTGCCGCCGCGGTGCAGCTTGAGCTCCGCCTTTGCGCCGGCGAACTCGCCGCCGACGGTGTCGATGCGCGGTGGATCCGCAAAAAGCATGGCGTGCACCGTCTTCCACCGGAAGAAGCGGGAGATCAGCAGCAGAAAGACGTGCAGCCCGCCGATCAGAACGATAAGGATGCCGATCCGCAGTGTCCAGAAGATCGGCGGCCAGCCGATGAACCGGTCCATGCGCGCCTCACCCCGGCCGCTCGCACCAGTCCAGCACCTCGGCGAAGCGGTGGTCCTCCAGCGCGCCGAACATCGTGTGGCGGCTGAGCCTGGCCGCGGTGAGCGCGGGACTGGCCAGGCCACAGAGAAAGCGCGCGCGGCGGCGCGGCGTGCCCAGCGCATCGGGGTTGTCGCGGACGAGCGCGTGGAACGCGGCCACGTCGATCTGCGCCTGGATGGGGTGCGGCGGCGGCAGCGGCGGGAACGCCGTCGCGCGCCCCGTCTGGCACCAGGTGCAGTGGCCGCAGGGCACCTCGTGCGGCTCGCCGAAGTACGCCAGCAGGTAGTTGGTCTGGCAGCCGTCGCGCGTCACCAGCTCCGCCATCACCGCCATCCGCGCGATCTCCGCCGCCTCGCTCTGGTGAAAGCGCGCGACCAGCTCCTCCGTGACCGCGTCCACGTCCGGGCGGGCGACCAGCTTCTGAAAGCGCAGCCGCAGATCGCTCGCCTGCACCTCCGCCATCCCCTGCTCGCCCAGCCATTCCACCGCGCGCACGGTGCGGGTGCGCTCCTCCGGCTCCAGCCCGTCCAGGTCCAGCGTGTACCATGTCCTCCCGAGCTTTGCGCGCTTGAAGATGCTTGCCACGAACTGCGCCCGCTCGCCCTGGAAGCGCGCGACGATCTCCTTCACGGGGACGAGCGTCCGCAGCTTGTAGCCGGCGTAGAAGGGCGTACTCTGGCGCAGGATGCCGCCCAGCTCCAGGTAGGTGAGCGCCGTGCGCAGCACCAGCTGGCGGATGTCGTGGCGGTTGCCCAGGCTCAGCGGCGCCACGTCAAAGGTCGGCCCGGAGTCCGCCACCTCCTGCACCAGGCCGCGAATGGCCTCGCGGTCCGGCGTGTCGCCGTAGGCAAAGTTCTCCAGCGTCGACAGGTCTTCCAGGCTTCCCAGGAGCTCCACCGTCGACGGGAGCCCGTCGCGGCCGGCGCGGCCGATCTCCTGGCTGTAGCTCTCCAGTCCCTTGGGAAGGTTGAAGTGGTAGACGTAGCGCACGTCCGCCTTGTCGATCCCCATCCCGAACGCGATGGTCGCCACCACCATGGCGCGGTCGCTCTCCTTCCACCACTCCTGCACCGCAGCGCGCTGCTCGTTCTCCATCCCCGCGTGGTACGCGCGCGCCGGGATTCCCGCATCCGCCAGCGACCTGGCGAGCCACTCCGCCGTCTTCTGCAGGGTGACGTAGACGATCCCGGGACCGGAGTCGCGGCCCTGGATGCGCTCGATGAGGACGCGCTCCCGCTTCCGCCGCTCCGTGGGCGCCGTGGACAGGAACAGGTTCGGACGATGGAAGCCGGTGACGACGGCGTTCTCGCGCGGAATGCCGAAGCTGGCGCAGATGTCGTCCACCACGGCGGGTGTCGCCGTCGCCGTCAGCGCCAGGACGCGCTCTACGCCGACCGTGCGCGCGGTCTCCGCCAGCTTGAGGTAGTCGGGGCGAAAGTTGTGGCCCCACTGCGAGATGCAGTGCGCCTCGTCCACGGCGAACAGGGAGATGCGCGCGCGGCCCAGCTGGTCCAGGAAGCGCTCGTTGTTGAAGCGCTCCGGCGCCACGTACAGGAGCTTGAGCGTCCCCGCGCGCAGCCCGCGCTCCACCGCCTGCGACTCCTCGCGCGAGAGGGAGCTGTCCAGCCGCGCCGCCTCGATCCCCCGGCCGCGCAGGTAGTCGATCTGGTCCTTCATCAGCGCGATCAGCGGCGAGACGACGACGGTGACGCCGCCCAGCATGAGCGCGGGGAGCTGATAGCAGAGCGACTTGCCGCCGCCCGTGGGGAACACCGCCAGCGCGCTGCGGCCGTCCAGCAGCACGTCGATCACCCGCCGCTGCCCGTCGCGGAACTCGCCCAGGCCAAAGCGCTCCAGCAGCACGGCCTGCGGATCGGCGGGGAGGGGCGATGCGTGGGTCACGTCGCTGCTCGTCGTCTGCGTTGCGGGCATGATGGACCCCGATTGTAAGGGATGATGATCGCGGGCGCGAACCCCCTCCGCGCGCGGCCGGGCGGACGAAGGAAACCGCGGATCCGCGCGGGGTCAACCCCTGGCGGAAAGTGGGTCCGCTGGTCGTCCCGAGAGGGGCGATCTGGCGGATTCGGAGATGGAACGTGTGTTTCAGGTGTGGGCGTTTCGCATGCGGCCGGGGGACGCCGGCCTCGCGACGGCGGAAAGCCCCTCGAACTGCGCGGGGCTTCAACCGCTCGGGGCCGGTCCCGGTGCGCTCGAGCAGGCGCTCGGATGAACGGTCCGCGCAGGCGTACGTCACGTCGTCTCCGCCGCGATTTCAATCACCGCGGTGGGGTGGGGCGGCTGGCGACGTCTGCTCTTCGTCTTCACCCGCGGGAGAGTCGTCGTAGAGGTCTTCGGCGACGCTGATGGTGAACTCGCCGCGCGTGCCACCGGGGCGCTCCAGCAGCGCGCGGACGAAGTCGGGAAGGTCCATCTCCTCCGGATCTCCATCGTCCCAGGAAACGGCGTAGGTGCGCTTGAACTCGGGTGGCGTGGCGTCGAACACGCGCTGCACCAGTTCCACCAGCGCCTCGTCCACGCTGGCCAGCGCGTGCAGCACCTCGGTCTTGGCGGTGGCGAACCGCTCCGCCGCAGCCTCGGCGGCGGAAAGCGCGCCGCCGATCAGGTCGGCGGGATCGGGATCGGCGGGAACGAGTCGCGGCGGTGTCATGCGCGTCCGGAGCCGCAGGAGACGCGCCAGGGCGTCCGTGTGCTGGCGTGATAGGCGCGCACACCGTAAACGTGTACGGCTTGCGCGCATGGATAGCCTGAAATGTAGCCACGCGGCCTGAGAGTCATCCGGCGCGGCGCGCACCCTGTACCATGAAAAGCCGCCCACGCCACGGCTGTCATTTCGAAGGAGGCGCCCGCGTGGACCAGGTTCATCGCGGCGCCGCCGCGAATGGAAAAGACGCTGGGCGAGGCCGAAGCCGACGACGGACCACCAGCATGGGTGAGTAGATTTCTCAGTCGGCGCCACAGAACTTCCTGCACCGCCCAGGATCGCGCGGGCGCCTCCTTCGAAATGACACCTCGCGCGAGAGCGCCGAATAAATCAGAGTGTGTTCAAGGATTCATCCACCGAGAAGCAGGGGACGTCATCCTGAGTCGTTCGGCGCTGCGCGCACCCTGTCGGATGAAAGTCGCTCGCGCCGGGACTGTCATTTCGAAGGAGGCGCCGCGTGATCGCTGCCGATGCAAAAACCTGTGGCGCCGACTGAGAAATCTACTCACCCGTGCTGGTGACCCGCTTTCTCGCTCGGCGTTCGCCCGATGGTTTATTCATTCAGGGAGCGTGACGCGGAACCCCAACCCACACAACCGCTTACGCGCGAGTAAAGGATCTACCCTCCGCCAATATGGGGGCTGACTTCAGAGCGCGGTAGCCAGCCCCGCGGTTTCCGCGGACGAGAGCCTTCGGTCGGGACTGCAGAACCCATCGTAGATCAGGTTTGTCGCGGCGCCTCCGCGAATGGAAAAGACGCTGGGCGAGGCCGAAGCCGACGACGGGACCACCAGCACGGGTGAGTAGATTTCTCAGTCGGCGCCACAGAACTTCCTGCACCGCCAAAGATCGCGCGGGCGCCTCCTTCGAAATGACACCTCGCGCGACAGCGCCGAAGGAATCAGAGTGTGTTCAAGGATTCATCCACCGAGAAGCAGGGGACGTCATCCTGAGTGACGTCATCCTGAGTCGTTCGGCGCTGCGCGCACCCCTGGATGAAAGTCGCTCGCGCCGGGACTGTCATTTCGAAGGAGGCGCCTGCGTGACCGCTGCCGGTGCAGGA
>DATABT010000106.1:0-9881 GCA_036259455.1 Longimicrobium sp.
CTCAGCCACAGCATCGCCAGCATTCCGGCCAGAAAGGCCAGGAACAGGAGGACGATCAGCGGCGCGCGGTAGAAGGTGGCGATTCCCAGGTGCAGCACCGCGGTCTCGCCGCGGTTGAGCCACGCGAGCGCCGCCGCGAACAGGGTGACCGCGGCGGCGGGAAGCCAGCGGGAGCCCCTCACGCCGCCGCCAGCGCGTCGTGGAACAGCTCGCCCTGGAAGGTGGCGCCCGTGGTGGACGCCAGCTGCACCTCCACGAAGCTGCCGATCAGCTCCGCCGGGCCGTCGAAGGTCACCACCTTGTTGCTCCCGGTGCGCCCCTGCAGCCCGCCGCGGCGGCCCTCCTTTTCCACCAGCACCTCCTCCACGCGCCCCACCTCCGCGGCGTAGATCTGCGCCTGAATGGCCCGGTGCGTCGAGATCAGCCGCTCCAGCCGGGCCTGGCCGATCTCGTCCGGCACGAACTGGTCGCGCGGCAGGCGGGTGGCCGGCGTTCCGTCGCGCTCGCTGTACCGGTACATGAACGCGTCGTCGTAGCGCACCGTGCGCATCAGCTCCAGCGTGGCCTCGTACTCCTCGTCCGTCTCGCCCGGAAAGGCGACGATCACGTCCGTGGAGAGCGCGATGTTCGGCATCGCTTCGCGCACCCACTGGATCTTTTCCAGGTACTCCTCCACGGTGTAGCGGCGCAGCATCCGCCTGAGCGTACGGTTGTGGCCGCTCTGCACGGGCAGGTGCAGCTGCTTGCAGACGGCCGGCTCCGTGGCCATCACCTCCACCAGCTCGCGGGTGAAGTCGTTGGGATGCGGAGACGTGAACCGCACGCGGCGAATGCCGTCCACCCGCGCCACCTCGCGCAGCAGCCGGGGGAAGTTCCAGTCCCCGTGCTCGTACGAGTTTACGGTCTGGCCCAGCAGCGTCACCTCCGGCACGCCGTCGGCCGCCAGGGCGCGCACCTCGTCCAGGATGGCCACCGGGTCGCGGTTCTTCTCGTCGCCGCGCACGTAGGGGACGATGCAGTAGGTGCAGCGGTAGTTGCACCCGCGCTGGATGGGCACCCATGCGGAGACGGACGAGATGCGCTTCGCCGTGACGCCCTCGTAGTTCTCGTGCGGATCGAAGCCCAGCACCGTGAGCCCCCGCGGCTGCGCGGGCGCGGGGCTTCCGAACGCCAGCGGCAGCGTGCGCGCCGGTGCGGGGCGCCTGGAGGCGACCTCGCCCAGCTTCTCCGGGAGCTGGCGGTACGCGTCGGGCCCCATCACCAGGTCCACCCCGCCGGCCTTGCCCAGCAGGCCCTCGCCCATGCGCTGCGCCATGCACCCGGTCACACCGATGAGCGCGCCCTCGCGGCGGTACTGCTGCAGCTGCCCCACGCGGCCGATCACGCGCTGCTCCGCGTGGTCGCGAATGGCGCACGTGTTGACGAGGATGACGTCCGCGTCGTCGGGCTTGTCGGTGGCGACGAACCCCTGCTCCGCCAGAATTCCGGCCATCAGCTCGCTGTCGCTGATGTTCATCTGGCAGCCGTAGGTTTCGATGTAAGCTCGCTTCATGGCAGGCACTGCGTGTGTCGGTCGGGTGCAAGACGGTCGGATACACCGAAGCCGCGACGGGGTTCGCGGTAGACGCGGGGAGGAGGTTACCGGGACAAACCTCCCCGACGTCATCCTGAGTCATTCGGCGCTGCGCGCACCCTGTGGGATGAAAGCCGCTCGCGCCACGGCTGTCATTTCGAAGGAGGCGCCGCGTGATCGCTGCCGGTGCAGGAACCCGTGGCGCCGACTGAGAAATCTACTCGCCCGGGCAGGTGCCACGCCTCGCTCGACGGACCTCGTCCGGATTCCTTTCTATTCAGGGAGGCGCCGAGCGAAACCGTACCCTACCGGAAACCCTGGGCGCCGACGGAAGGACCTTCTCTCCCCCTGTACGGGGCTGACCGAAGTGCTTCGACCCGTCCGGCGCACCGCCCGCTGAAGTTACACCGCACGCGTGGCCATCCCGGGCAAGCCGATCCGGTCTGAGAGATCCTCCCATTCCGGATTCATCGACTCGATCAGTTCTATCTTGCGCCGGCGAACGCATCCCTTCAACTGCATTCTCCCGCGCGATCGCGGCGCTCGACGTCAGCGCCGCCTCGAAGTACACAAGGCGGTTGACCTTGTACCGTTCGGTAAAGCCGGGGATGGCGCCCGTCTTGTGTCCATCACGCGCTTGGGGAGATCGCTGGTCATGCCGACGTACAACGTACGTGATGTGCTCGCTACAATGTACACGTAAAACATGGGCCAGCAGGGAACGAGAGGCGACGGCAGAGTCCGTGCACGCCGACAGAAGGTCCTTCGGTCGGCGCCAGGATTAGGCGCGATGATCAAGCTTCACGCGGCGCCTCCCTGAATAGAAAGGGATTCGGGCGAGGGCCGTCGCGGGGGCGTGACACCTGCCCGGGCGAGTAGATTTCTCAGTCGGCGCCACAGGTCCGTGCACCGTCAGCGATCACGCGGGCGCCTCCTTCGAAATGACAGCCGCGGCGCGAGCGGCTTTCATCCCACAGGGTGCGCGTAGCGCCGAATGACTCAGGATGACGTCATTGAGTTGGAGGATGCTTTGGGTCGGCGCCACCCTCCACCACGAGAAGGAGGACTGATCCGGCACGTGGGCCGCAGCAAGCATGTTTGCGGAGTGGACGGCTGTCAAGCCACCGCGGGGACGGCCGGGGACCGGGATGCCTTCCACTTTCCGTCAGGAGTCCGGACGGTTACACTTCCGCATCCCTCAACGATTCCAGCGCCGGAGCGCTCACACAGGCCTGCGGCGCGCTTTCGCCGGCGATGAGCTCCTTCGCCCCTCATTCTCGCGTCTCCTGGATTCATCCATGAAGAATCTTTCAGTCGCCGCGCGGCTGCTGGTGTTCGGCGCGCTCGGCATCTTTCTCGTGCTGTGCGTGGGCACGGCCGGGCTGCTGGGGCTGCGCCGCACCGGCTCCGCGCTGGCGGACGTGACCCGCACCGCGTCGGAGCTGCGCATGCAGGGCGACGTGGACATGATGCACGACGCCATTCGCGCCGACGTCTACCGCGCCGTGGCGAACCCCGCCTCGGCGGGGGACGCGCGCGCCGCGTTCGACCAGGACGTGGCGCGGATGCGGACCGCGCTGCAGTCGCTGGAGCAGGGCGGCGGCGAGACGGCCGAGGCCGTGGGGGGCGTGCGCGGCAGCCTGGACGCCTACGTCGACGCCGGCGCCGCGCTCATCGACGCCGCCCGGCGCGACCGCGAGGCCGCCGTGGAGCGCATGGGCGAGTTCGAGCAGAGCTTCGAGCGGCTGGCGACGGACCTGGGCGTGCTGACGGACCAGATCGAGCGGAACGCCGCGACTGCGCAGGTGGACGGCCGCCGCGCCGCCCGCACCGCGCTGCTGGCGATGATCGCGACCACCGTCGTCGCCTTTGCCATGCTGCTGGCGGTGGCGCTGGCCATCACCCGCATGATCGTGGTGCCGCTGCGCGAGGCCGTGAGCGTCAACCGCCGCCTGGCCGAGGGCGACCTGACCGCCCGCGCCGAGGCCCGCGGGCGCGACGAGGTGGGTGCCATGATCCAGTCGCTCAACGACATGGCCGCCCGCATGCGCGCCGCCATCGGCCGCATCACCCAGCTCAGCGGCTCGCTGGCGGAGAGCAGCACGGAGATCAGCGCCGCCGCCGCCGAGACGGCGGACCTGGTGGGGCAGCTGAGCGCCGTCATCGAGCAGATCACCGCCGGCGCGCAGGACCAGGCGCAGTCCGCGCAGAACACGGCGGAGGTGATGGAGGAGATGTCCGCCTCCATCGAGCACGTCACCAGCGACGCGCGCGCCCTGGCGGCCTCCGCGGACGAGAGCGTGGCCGCAGCCCGCGCCAGCAGCGCCACCATCCACCGCGCGATGCAGAGCCTGGACGAGATCCGCGCCTTCGTGCTGCAGGCGGACGAGCGCGTGCGCCAGCTGGACGCGCGGTCGGCGGAGGTGGAGCAGATCGTGGCGCGGGTGAACGACATCGCCGAGCAGACCAACCTGCTGGCGCTGAACGCCGCCATCGAGGCCGCCCGCGCGGGCGAGCACGGGCGCGGATTTGCCGTGGTGGCGGAGGAGGTGCGCAAGCTGGCCGACGTCTCCGCGCGCTCCACGGGCGAGATCGCCGTGCTGGTGGAGGGCATTCGCCAGGGCACCGCGGGCGTGGCGTCCGCCATGGAGGCGGGCACCGCCAGCGCCGAGGCGGGCACGGGGATGGCGCGCGAGGCCGCCGGCGCGCTGGACGCGATCCTGGGCGCGCTCACCGGCACCAACGAGCAGGCGCAGCGCATCGCGGAAGGCACCGAGGGGATGACGGAGCAGCTGGGAAAGCTGTCGCTGCTGGTGGAGTCGGTGGCCGGCGTGGCGGAGGAAAGCGCCGCAGCGGCGGAGGAGATGGCCGCGCAGAGCGGCGAGGTGCTCACCGCCGTGCAGCGCATCGCCGCCGTCTCCGACGCCGCCGAGGACGACGACGGCTCGTCGGTGCACTCGCTGACGCGCATGGCCCAGCAGCTGCGCCTCGCCGTCGCCGACTTCCGGGCGTAGGAACGTGCGTGAGTGCGTGAGTGCGGAGAGTAGATCAGAGTCGCACAGAAAGCCTGTCATCGCTCTACGATGGCAGACGTGATTTCCTGAGGGAGCGCCCTCACGAAACTCACCCCTGCTCGATCACCGGGCGCGACGTAAGGATCTCCTCCGCCATCGCGTGGACCGTCCGCCGAGGCACGTCACCCGCCCGCGCGTGCCGTGGACCCTCTCCCCCTGACCAGTCAGGCAATGATTTCCTTGAGGGAGCGCACGCACGGCACTCGCCCCTGCCGCAGAACCATGGCGCGACCGAAGGATCTCGTCTGCCCTCGCACGGACTCTCCGACGCGGCACGTCACCCGCCCACGCGTGCCGAGAGAGGCAGCCCGATCCTGTCCGCGAGATCCTCCCATTCCGGATTGTTCGCCTCGATCAGCGCAATCTTCTTCTTTCGTGTCCAGCCCTTCAACTGGTGCTCACGGGCCTGTGCATCGCGCACGTCCGTGAACACCTCGAAGTGCACCAGCCTGTTCACGCGGTAGCGGGCGGTGAAGCCTGGGAGGGCGCCAGTCTTGTGTTGAAGCACGCGCCGCGGGAGGTCGTTCGTCACCCGATGTACAGCGTTTTCTGGATGCCGGCGAGGATGTACACGCAATAGGTCTGCATGGCGGGCAGGCGGGGGGCGGGGCATGGCGGGTCCCGGCGAACGCGAGCGAGATCCTTCGGTCGGCGCGCAGGCATCGTGCATGATCCGAGACTGGGCGGCGCCTCCCTCAGGAAACCAATCTTGTACGAAGTGAACGAAACCTCAACCACCGTCAACGAGAACGGCTCCGCACCCGCGGAGCCGTTCGTCATCATCCGGTAACCTGTCCCTTTCCCCTCAGGCCCTTGCCCACTGGCCGTAGAGCGGAAAGCGGCCACACAGCTCGCCCACCTCGCCCCGCACCTTCTGCGCGACGGCCTCGTCGTCCGGCGCGGCGATCACGCGCTCGATGAGGCCGGCGATCTCGCGCATCTCCGCCTCGCCCAGGCCGCGCGTGGTGAGCGCGGGGGTGCCGATGCGCACGCCGCTGGTCACGAACGGGCTCTCCGTCTCGCCCGGCACCGTGTTCTTGTTCACGGTGATGCCGGCGTGGTCCAGCGCCTTCTCCGCCACCTTGCCCGTCACCCCCTTGCTGCGCAGGTCCACCAGCAGCAGGTGGTTGTCGGTGCCGCCGGAAACGAGCGTGAAGCCGCGCTCCATCAGCGCCTCTGCCAGCGCGCGGGCGTTGGCGATCACGCGGCCGCTGTAATCGCTGAAGTCCGGCCGCAGCGCCTCGCCGAACGCCACCGCCTTGGCGGCGATCACGTGCATCAGCGGACCGCCCTGGATGCCCGTAAAAATCTGTTTGTCGATGGCCTTCGCGTGCTCCTGCCTGGACAGGATGAGCCCGCCGCGGGGCCCGCGCAGCGTCTTGTGCGTGGTGGACGTCACCACGTCCGCGAACGGCACGGGGTTGGGATGATGCCCGGTGGCCACCAGCCCCGCGATGTGCGCCATGTCCACGACCAGCTTCGCCCCGCACTCCTGCGCGATCTCGCCGAACACCTCGAAGTCGATCTGCCGCGGGTACGCGCTGGCGCCCGCGACGATGACCCTGGGCCGCACCTGCATGGCCTGGTCGCGCAGCGCCGCGTAGTCGATGCGGTGGTCGTCCGGCCGCACGCCGTACGCGACCACGTTGTACAGGCGGCCGCTGAAGTTCACCGGCGAGCCGTGCGTCAGGTGCCCGCCCTCGGACAGGTTCATCCCCAGCAGCGTGTCGCCGGGCTCCATCAGCGCGAAGTAGACGGCCATGTTGGCCTGCGCGCCGCTGTGCGGCTGCACGTTGGCGTGGTCGGCGCCGAACAGCTGAAGGAGCCGCTGCTGCGCCAGCTTCTCCACCTCGTCCACCACTTCGCAGCCGCCGTAGTAGCGCTTGCCGGGATAGCCTTCGGCGTACTTGTTGGTGAGCACGGAGCCCATGGCCTGCAGCACCGCCTGCGAGACGAAGTTCTCGGAGGCGATCATCTCCAGCTGGTCCTCCTGCCGGTCGGCTTCGGCCACCAGCAGGCGGTGGATGTCGGCGTCGGTCTGCTTCAGCGCGTCCATGTCGTTCGGTCCGGCGGCTCGGGCGGATGCGGCGGGTTCAGGAAGCGCGGAAACTACCCCTCCACCCCGCCGGTGTCCACCCGCCCCCGCGCCGCGCGGTGACCCGCATCCAGCGGCGCGGGGTGTTCAGTCATCCTGAGTCATTCGGCCCTGCGCACACCCTGTCGGATGGAAGTCGCTCGCGCCGGGCCTGTCATTTCGAAGGAGGCGCCCGCGTGGTCGCTACCGGTGCAGGAATCCACGGCGCCGACTGAGAAATCTACTCACCCGTGCTGGTGCCACGCCCCGCTCGACGAACCTCGTCCAATTCCCTTCTATTCAGGGAGGCGCCTCGCCGTATCCTGTCTGGACGAAGCACCCTGGCGCGATCGAAGGACCTTGCCGGCAAAACCGTGGGGCTGGCTTCGTGCCTCCCAGCCGGCCTCACGACGTGGGACGGCAGGCCCCTCGGTCGCGCCGCAAGCGTTTGTGCTGCTTCAGGTTCCGCGCGGGCGCTCCCTCAGGATGACTGATCCCTGGGTGGATTCCGCCTCCTCAGCCCACAGGCTCAGGGCGTCCGCTTCGCACCCTCGCGCTCGCCGCCGCCGGACGAACGGCCGCCGGTGCGCGGCTGCCGCGCGGCGGGCCGGCCGCTCTCTCCCCGGCGCGGCTGCGTGCGGGGAACCACGCGCGGCGCCGGGCGGGCGGCGGTGGCGTCACCTTGGGGAGCACGGGCGGTGGACGGGCCCCCGTCCGTCGACGGGGGAACGCCGGGAACGGGCATGGGCGCCGCGCCGGGCGGAATGAGGCCGCGGCCGCCGATGGACTCCTGGCCCGGGCGGGCGGCCCCCGGCGTCAGCCGCAGGTCGCGGCGCACGTTGCGCCCCTCGGGGACATCGGTGAGCGCCAGCGCGCGCGGCCGGTACCCCACCCGCTCCACGCGCAGCTGGTAGCGACCGGGCTCGCGAAGCTCCACGCGGTACCCGCCGCTGGCGTCGGTGTGCGAGTAGCCGACCGGCGCGCCCGCCACGTCCAGCACGGTGACGGTGGCGCCCGGCACGGGCCAGCTGGTGCGCGTCTCCAGCACGCGCCCCGAGATGGACTGCGCCGCCACCGGCCGCGCCGCGAGCGCCAGCAGCGCCAGCCCGGCAATCGTCGTGATCATCGCATCCTCCCGCTTCGGAACGTCGGTTTCGCGCGAGAGATATCGCGCGCCTCCATCACCCCATCAGCTCCCCCGGGTACGGCGTCCAGAGCACCGCCGGTGGCGTCGTCCGGCACCCGCCCCAGGATTCCGTCCTCACCCTGCGCCCGCGCCGCCGGGGCCAGCGCCAGGAGCAGGAGCGCGGAAAGCATCGTCCGGGACCCGCCGCGTCAACCACCTCCCGGAGAGAGGGAAGTCAGCCCGCCCGCGTCCAGATCACCACCACGCCGCAGAACGGGTCGTCCAGCGGGGGAAACTCGCCCGGCGCGGCGTTGGGCGAGGTGTAGACCTCCACCGCCGCCAGGCTCCGCCCCGTCACCATCTGGTCCAGCGTGAGGCCCTGCGTGAGCGTGGTGCGCCGGCCGTCCACGTACAGGTTGGGAACGCAGCGCGCGTTGGCGCCCATGCTCCGCCCGCGGGCGGGGAGCACCACGGTGCGGTCGAAGGGCGACCCGCGCACGGGAATCACCTGCACCATGGGCACCTGCTGCAGCGCGTCGCTGGCGTAAAAGGGCTTGATGCGCTCCAGTTCCTCCGGCCCGATGTAGCGCCCGAACGGCTGCTTCTCGCGCCGCCACTCGAAGCCGGCCAGCTGGTGGTCGCGCACCACCTGCTGGTTCGCGGCCACCACGGTCAGCGGCGCCAGCAGCACGGATCGGGTGGAGACGCGCAGCTCCACCTGCACCGTGTCGTCGGGCATGACGGTGATGCGGTTGGAGGTGGAGCCCTGGTAGCCGGGGCGCTCGGTGCGGATGAAGTAGCCGCCCGCCTCCGAAACGCGCAGGTGGAACCATCCCGACGAGTCCGTCTGCGTCCGCGCCGCGCGCAGCTCGCGCGTGTTCAGCAGCGTCACCGTGGCGCCCGCGACGGGAAGGCCGGTGGAATCGTCCAGCACCTGCCCGGAGATCCCCGCCTGCCGCCGCGCGGAGGCCGTGGTCGTGTCCAGCACCACCGGCGCGGGGGCCATCCGCACCTCCACCGCAACCGCCTCGCCCTTCGCCAGCGGCAGCGCGCGGGTGAGCGTGGTGCGCAGGCCCACGCGGTCGGCGCGCAGCCGGAACTCGCCGGCGCCGGGCGCCCGAAGGCGGAACGCGCCTTCCGCGTCCGTCACCGCGGTGGCCACGGCGTCGCCGGCGGCGTCCAGCAGCACCACCTGCGCGCCCGGCACCGGCTGCAGCGTCTGCGACTCGGTGACGCGCCCGTCCACCGTCTGCGCCCCGGCGGGGAGGGCAAGGAACAGGGCCGCCGCGAAAAGGATCCGGGAAACGTGGATGTGGCTCATGTGACCCTGGTCCAGATGACGATGACGCCGCAGCGGTAGTTGTCCAGCACGGAGAACTCGGCGGGCAAGCCGGTGGGCGTGGGATACACTTCGACCGCCAGCACGCGCGTTCCCGCCACCATCTGGTCGAGGTTGAAGTCCTCGCCGATGCGGTAGCGCGTGCGGTCGATGAACACGGTGGGGGTGCACTGGCCGCCGCGCCGGTCCGAAAGAAGGACGGAGCGCCGGACGCCGCCGGTCACGGTGACGAACGGCACCTGCTGCAGCACGTCAGTGGTGTAGAAGGGGCGAATGCGCTCGATCTGCTCCGGCCCCACGAAGCGCCCGAAGCCGCGGCCCCGCCGGTACTCGAACTCCGCGATCACGCGGTCGCGCAGCACGTCCCCGCCCGCCACCACGGTCAGCGGCGCCAGGACGACGCTGCGCGTGGACATCCGCAGCTCCAGCACCACGCTGTCCCCCGGCGCGAGCGTTACGTACGGAGAAGAGACGGGGCGATAGCCCACGCGCTCCGCCCGCAGCTGGTATCCGTCCGGCCGGGTGATGCGGAAGGCGAAGGTGCCGTCCGCGCCGGCGACGATGCGGCCCGCGCGCAGCCCCTGGCTGTTGACGAGGGTGACGACGGCTTCGGGAACGGGGCGGTCGGTGCCTTCTTCCAGCACGGTACCGCGAACGGTCTGCGCGGAGAGCGGCGCCGCGCAGGCCAGCGAAAG
>DATABT010000107.1:0-14296 GCA_036259455.1 Longimicrobium sp.
GATCACCGCTCCCCGCGGATCGTCACCCCGCCGAGCACCAGGCCGCGCACGGGCAATCCCTCCGGCAGCATCTTCTCCACCGTGGCCACGCGGATGGGGTCCGCCCTCATGTCCACGTCCACGAAGCGGAGGGTATCCCCCAGGATCATCCCGAAGTCGCCCACCAGGTGCGTGCCCGGCGCGCGGACGTCCGTGTCGCGCGCCAGGAACATCAGCCCGCCCGGCCGGTGCTCGATGCGCAGCGACAGCGCGCCGCGGGCCTCCGCGGGAAAACGCGGGTACAGCCACTGCAGGTCGCGGAACGCCACCGAGTCGCCGCGGAGCGCCAGGTCGTACATCGGAGCCTCGTCCTCCGGGAACCACGCCGGAAAGCTGTCCGTCCGCACCACCCCGCTCACGGCGAAAGTGGAGTTCGGCAGCCGCAGCACGGGCGCGTCCAGCTCCATGCGGTCGCGCAGCAGGGCGATCTGCCCCTGCACCTGGTTGAACTGCACCGGCTTGCGGAAGATCTGCGCCACGCCCCGCAGCGAGTCGATGTGGATGCGCGACCCCGTCTGCGTCCCCGGGGCAAAGCGCACGCGGCTGACGCGCCCGTACAGCCGCGTGAAGTTCATCGTGCGGATGTACCCGCCCCGCACCGGGTCCACCAGCGCCAGCGACGTGTCCGACAGCGCCTCGGCGATCTCGGCGCGCTGCGCCGCGGGGGAGAGCGAGGTGTCCGGCTGCCACGGCGTCTGCACCCGCGCGATGCCGTTGAACAGGCGAATGGTGTCGATGATGGTCACGCGCTCGATGCGCGGGCGGTCGGGGTCGCGCGGGGTGGTGTCGGCGAAGATCGCCTGGTAGTTCCACAGTGTGTCGCCGGGGAGCTTGAAGATGTAGATCTCTGGCTCGTACAGCGTGGCCCTGGTGATCTGGATGCGCGGCGAGATGAGCGTGGTGACGCGGTAGTCCAGGAAGGCGCTGTCGGCCACGATGAAGGCGCGGCCCTGGTTGTCCTGCAGGCGCAGGCCGTACACCTTGGCGCCCTCGAACAGGTTCCCGTCGATGCGCTCGATGAGCAGCTTGCCGCCGCGCACGTTCTTTCCCAGCGCGGACAGGGTGCGCTGCAGCACGAACTCGTGGCCGCGCTCCGTCCGCGCGACCACGTTCAGCAGCAGGAACAGCAGCGCGACGCCCAGCGCCACGCCGCCCACCCCCCAGGCGAGCATCCGCACCGCGCGCCGGGCCACGTCAGCCCTCCGCCGTGCGCATCGTCATCCCCCGCCGGTCACACGTGCTGCGCATCGCGATGCTCCCTGCGGTCGTCCATGAAGATGGATTCAACCCCGTGCCCCAGCCCCTCGTCGTCGTCCAGAACCGGCGGCCGGCCGCGGCGGAAGAACAGGTGCCGGCTCGTGGGGACGAAGTCCCCCGCGTCGTCGAAGAACATGTAGTGGGTGACGCGGATCACCCCGCCGCCCAGCCGCAGCACGTTGAGCGAGTTCTTCTCCCGCTCGCGCGCCCGCCCGCGCCGCGAGGTGCTGGTGCCGCTCTGCGCGATGATGATGCCATGCTCGCGGTCCGCGCCCGCGTACACGTCCAGCGAGTTGCCAATGTACGCGCGGTGCAGGTGCCCGCCCAGGATCAGGTCCACCCGCATCTGCGTGAACGCGTCCAGCGCGCGCTTGGCCTTGGGCATCACGTCCGCGCCCTCCCAGTCCGGCGGCGGCGCGAAGTGGTGGTGCGAGACGATGATACGGTGCGTCTCGTCCGGCAGCCCGGTGAACGCCTCGCGCGCCAGGTCGATCTGCCAGCGGTGGATGCGGCCGTTGGTGATGGCCTGCCGCGGAGCCGTGGAGTTCAGCGACACGATCACCGCGCCCGGGATCTCCGTCACCGCGTCCAGCCTGTCGCTGATGTACTTCGTATAGTAGCGGTACGGGTTCAGCAGCCGCTCCAGGCCGCGGTACAGCGGGACGTCGTGGTTCCCCGGCGTCACGACCGTGGGCACCCGGGGCAGCTGGTCCAGCCACGCGCGCGCCGCCGCGAACTGCTCCTCCCGCGCCCGCTGGGTGAAGTCGCCCGAGGCCACGATGCAGTCGGCCTTGAGCCGGTGCGCGAACTTCAGCAGCGCATCGCCCACCACGTCGTGGTACGGCGGGCCGAAGTGCAGGTCGGAGACGTGAAGGATGGAGATCAAGCCGCCGTCGCCGCGTCGCGGTTCGGAGTGGTCACCCTGTGCCATGCGCGTGCTTTTCCGCTACCCGCGTGCCACGGCGGCGGCGGGGCGCGTGAGGCCGGGAAACGGCAGGTCCGCGCGGGCGTTCAGGTCCAGCCCGCCCACTTCGCCGCGGCGCCAGCGAAAGAGTCCCGCCCGCGCGATCATCGCCGCGTTGTCCGTCGAAAGCCGCGGCGACGGCGCGTACAGCTCCCCGCCCCGTCCCAGCTGCTGCCGGATCGACTCGCGGAGCGCGCGGCTGTTCGCCACGCCGCCGCCCAGCACCACGCGGCGGACGCCGGTCTCGCGGACGGCGCGCATCGTCTTCTGCGTCAGCACGTCGACCACGGCGGCCTGGAATGAGGCGGCCACGTGCGGCACCTCCTCCGCCAGCCGCCCCTGCGCCTCCAGCGAGCGGACGAGCAGGCGCAGGGCGTTCTTCAGCCCGCTGAACGACATCTCGTAGTACCCGGGGTCGCCCAGCCGCTCGCCGCGATTGAGCAGCGGACGCGGGAGCGGATGGCGCTCCGGATCCCCCGATTGCGCCGCACGCTGGATGGACGGGCCGCCCGGGTACTCGAGGCCGAGGATCTTCGCCGCCTTGTCGAACGCCTCGCCCGCGGCATCGTCGCGCGTGGCGCCCAGGAGGCGGTAGTCGCCCCATGCCGGCACCCAGAGGAGCATGGTGTGCCCGCCGCTGACCAGCAGCGCCACGAAGGGCGGCTCCGCGCCGGGATGCTCAAGGTGCGTGGCGAACAGGTGCCCCTCCATGTGATGGACGCCCACCACCGGCTTTCCCGCCGCCCACGCCGCCGCCTTTCCCCACGCCAGGCCGACGAGCAGCGCGCCGATCAGCCCCGGCCCCGCGGTGACCGCGACCAGGTCCACGTCGTCCAGCCGCACCTCCGCCTCGCGCAGGGCGCCGTCCACCACGTCGTCCACCGTCCGCAGGTGCGCGCGGCTGGCCAGCTCCGGCACCACGCCACCGTACAGGCGGTGGATGTCCTGCGTGAAGATGACGTGCCCCAGCAGCTCGCGCTCGCCGCGCAACACGGCGGCGGAGGTCTCGTCGCACGACGTCTCGATCCCCAGCACCAGCGGCTGGCCCGTCACCGCCCCCCCTCCCGGTCCGCCGCCGGCTCCGGCTCCGGCGGAGGAACCGCCGTGGGCGCGGGCGTGCTGTCCGGCGGCGGCGGGGTGAGCGGCGTGGCGCCCTCGGGATAGACGCGGACGCGGGGCGGCGACGCGCGCCCCGTGGCGCCGGCGGGAAGGCCGTCGAACACCAGCGGCGCATCCACCCCCTCCGGCGGGATGAGGGGCGGCAGCGAGTCGCGGGGAACGACGGCGCGCACCGCGCCCGGAAAGACGCGCCCCAGCACCCGCTGCGCGCCGCTGATGCTCACCGTCACCTGCGCGGGCGTGGCGACCAGCCCGTCCGGCACGTAGACCGTCACCCCTCCGAGCGCGCGCGCGCCGCGCACGTCCACGGGCCCGCTCACCCGCACGCGCGTGCGCGAAAAGCTGAGCCCCTCCATCCCCGCCGTGTCCAGCGGCACCTCCTGCGAGAAGGTGGAATCGTCCGGCACGATCTCGAAGCTCCGCGTATCCACCGAATCCAGCGCCGCCAGCCGGTCGGCGGGGCCGGTGACGCGCACCTCCGCCGGCAGCACGACGAGGTTGTCGCCCACGACGTAGCGCTCCGTGGAGCGCGCCGCCAGCCGCGCGCGCACGGGGACCAGGCGGCTGGCCAGCCGCTGCACGTCCACGCGCACCACGGCGGGGCGGATGTCCTGCACGTTCACCGACAGCCCGCCGGGAATGCGCAGCATGGACGCGTCCAGCGCGAACGCCCGCCGGTTGCCGATGTCGGCCAGCGGAAGGACGAGGGTGGGCCGGTCCAGCGCCAGCTCCCACAGCTCGCGGCCGGGGCCGGAAAAGCGGACGCGCACCTCCGCCGGGTCCGGCGGGCCCGCCAGCACGAACTCCGGGTCGCGGACCACCGGGTCGATGCGCACGGGAATCCACTGGCTGGTCACCTGCTCCGCGCTCACGGCGGCCCAGATGAGCACGGCCAGGCCCAGGGCGGCCAGCTTGAGCCGCCAGTTGTAGGTGAGCGTGTGAAGGGAAAAGTGCCGCTTCACGCGGTCAGCCCCCCAGCAGGCGGCGGATGAGCTCCGGGTGCGAGCCGCTGTCCCACTCCGTCGCGCCGATCACCTTCTTCTGGATGACGCCGTTCCTGTCGATGATGAACGACTCCGGAACGCCCGTGGTGCGGTAGACGCGCTGGATCTCGCCCGAGGGATCGTGCCAGATGGTGAAGGTGAGCCCCAGCTGCCGCGCGAACTCCGCCACGTCGCCGCCGGGCTGCCGGCCCGGCGCAACGGCTCCCGAGGCCGCGTCCACGCTCACCGCGACGATCTTGAGGCCCCGCGGCCCCAGCTCGCGGTGCAGGCGCTCCATGGACGGCATCTCGTCGCGGCAGGGGCCGCACCAGGTGGCCCAGATGTTCAGCAGCACTACCTGGCCGCGCAGGTCCTCCAGCTGTACGGGGCGACCCTGCAGGTCCGTCGCGGGGAACGAGGGCGCGCGCGTCCCCACCTCCACGGGCAGGAAGCGGTCGCGCACGAGCCAGCCCGCGCCCAGCAGCACCGCCAGCGCGACCAGAACTCCCAGCGTGAACCCCAGATGCCGCGACTTCGCCATCGTGACGTTGCGTGTGGCTGATTGAATCAATGGTGGCGGGCCCCGGGAACGCCCCCTCCCGCTCGTCGCCTCGCGTCTCCCCCCAAAAACCCCGGGGGAGGTTGATGCTCATCCCCGTGGCGAGTGCCTGCCACGGGGCGGAGGAACGGACCGCCGGGTCTGCACGGGGCCCTTACCCCCGGGCCCCTCTTCCGCACGTCACCTGCCGTGCGCGCACACGGTCCGCGCAGGTGCGGGAGAGGGGTGAACTCGTGCCCTGGCCCGGCACGGTTCCGGCGCACGCGGGCCGGAATTCACTCCCTCCCCCGCGCGGTTTGCGGGGGAGGGCCGGGGAGGGGGCGCCCGCCATCCCGCGCCACACCCACCGTAGCGCACCGCATCCCGTGCCGTCCATCCCCCTCCCGCGCAGTGTGCGGGAGGGGGCGCGCGCTCTCAGGCGCCGCCGGGGGAGTCACCCGGCTGACGCGGCCGCGGCCTGGGCGAAAGCTGCGGCTCGTTGGGCGGCGGCTCGTCCGGGTCCGGATCGTCGGGCGGCGGCACGGGATCGCCCTCCCTCGGCTCCTGCCCGGCCGGTGCACCCGCGGAATCCACGCCAACGCCCACCGCGGTGGAATCCACCACCGGCGCCGGCGGGTTGGGATCGGGCCCCGCGAGCACCACCCGCACGCCGGACCCCTGCCCCAGGCTGTCGCCCGCCGCCGGGCCCTGCGCGATGATGACGCCCACCGAATCCAGCGACGCGGGATCGTAGCGGATGCGCCCCAGTTCCAGCCCCACCGCCTGCAGCCGCACCCGCGCGTCACCCGGGTACAGGCCCACGACGTTCGGGACCACGACCCTGGGCGGGCCGTTGCTCACCAGCAGGATGACCATCCCGCCCACCGGCGCCGGATTTCCCGCCTCCGGCAGCGTGCCGACCAGCGAGTTCTCCTCGCTGCGGTGCTGGATGCGGCGGATGGCCACGCCAAAGCCGTAGCGCTGCAGCAGCCCGATGGCGTCCGGCCGCGCAAGTCCGCTGATGGACGGCACCTGGCGCATCTCCGGCCCGTCGCTCAGCACGATGCGCACCGTGCTGCCGCGCGCCATCTCCTCGCCGGGCAGCGGCGTCTGCATCAGCACGCGCCCGCGGCGCATGCGCGGGTTGGCGATGGGCGGGCCGCGCTCCATCCGCAGCCCCAGCCGGTCCAGCGACCTCTCCGCCTGCGCCCGCGAGCGCCCCGTCAGGTCCGGCACGGTGACGATGGGCGAGCGCCCGAAGCCGGGGAAGAAGAGGAGCGTGACGAGCAGGTACCCCAGCACGAAGCAGCCCGCGCCCGCGATGACCACCCACTTGATCAGGCGCCGCTCGTCGAAGTAGCGGCGTACCCGCCCGGGGATCTCGCGGTGCCACCCGGTGGAGGTGGGCCGCAGCCTGGGCCGCGCGGGCCGCATGGGGGGCTTCACGCCGCCCTCCGCAGCCGCGCGGCGAACGCGCCGTCCACGCCCTGCCGCTGCGGCAGCACGCACAGCCGCCCCGCCGGGTCCAGCAGCGACGCGTCCACCGCACCCGCCGGGGGCTCCAGCGCCCATCCGGCCCGATCCGCCAGGAACCGCTCGATCCGCAACTCGTTCTCCTCCGGCTCCAGCGAACAGGTGGAATACACCAGCAATCCTCCCGGGCGCACCAGCTCCGCCGCGGCGGCCAGCAGCTGGTCCTGCAGCCGCGCCAGCGACGCGACGTCGTCCGGCGTCACCCGCCAGCGCCCGTCCGGGTGGCGGCGAAAGGTGCCCGTCCCCGTGCACGGCGCGTCCAGCAGCACCGCGTCCACCGCGCGAAACGGGGGATGCCGCCCGTCCGCCACCACGGCGCCCACGCGATCGCCCCAGCCCACGCGGCCGGCGTTCTCCCTCACCCGCCGCATCCGCCGCGCGGAAAGGTCCGCCGCGGCCACGCGACCCGCGCGCTCCGCCAGCCCCAGTGCCTTGCCGCCCGGCGCCGCGCAGAGGTCGACGACGTCCGCGCCCTCCGGCACCGCCGCATAGCGCACCACCAGCGCCGCCGCGGGGTCCTGCACCACCGCCGGAACCACGGCGATCGCGTGGGAGGCCGTCGCGGGGGGAAGGACGCGCAGCGAGTCCGGCGCGAAGTCCACCGGCTCGGACGCGATCTCCGCCTCCCCCAGCCGCGCCCGCGCCTCGTCGATCGACACGCCCAGGGGGCGGATGTACAGCTCCGGGCGCGTGTTGTCCGCCTCCACCAGCCGCCGCGCCTCCTCCGCGCCCCAGCGGCCGATCCACCGCTCCACCATCCAGCGCGGGTGCGATCCCCACGTCTCCAGGTGCCCCGCGGCATCGTGCTCGAAGTCCGGAAAGCGGAAGTCGGGGCGGCGCTGCATGTTCTGCAGGATCCCGTTCACCAGGCCCGCCGCGCGCGGCGCGCCCGCCAGCCGCACCAGCTCGACGGACTGGGAGACGGCGGCGTAGGGCGGCACGCTCCCCATCTCCAGCAGCTGGTACGCGCCCAGCCGCAGGACGTCCAGCACCTCCGGGTCCAGCGACTCGATCCCGTCGCGCGCGAAGCCGTTGAGGACGTGGTCGATGCGCCCGCGCAGCCGGAAGGTGCCGTACACCAGTTCCTGCGTCCATGCGCGCTCGCGCGGCTCCATCCCCTCCGTGGCGGCGTCAAGCGCGCGATCGCCCAGCTCGCCCTCGCGAAAGCGCGCCAGCGCCTCCAGCGCCGCCTGCCGCGCGACCGTCGGCTGCGCCATCCGCGTCAGTCCAGCATCCCGGCCAGCGGCGACGACGGCACCGCGCGCTCGCGGCGCGGCATGCGCCCCGCCAGGTACGCCAGCCGCCCCGCCTCCGTGGCCAGCGCCATCGCCCGCGCCATGCGGACGGGGTCCCGCGCCTCGGCCAGGGCGGTGTTCATCAGGATGCCGTCCACTCCCTGCTCCATCGTGACCGCCGCGTCCGACGCCGTGCCCACGCCCGCGTCCACGATCACGGGGACGGACAGGCGCGACTTGATCGTGCGGATGTTGTACGGGTTCACGAGCCCCAGCCCGCTGCCGATGGGCGACGCCAGCGGCATCACCGCCGCGCACCCCGCGTCTTCCAGGCGCAGCGCCGTGATCAGGTCGTCGTTGGTGTACGCCAGGACGACGAACCCGTCCGCCACCAGTTCCCTGGCGGCGCGCAGGGTGGCGTCCGCGTCCGGCAGCAGCGTCTCCTGGTCGCCGATGACCTCCAGCTTTACCCAGCTGGTGAAGCCGGCGGCGCGGGCCAGGCGCGCGTAGCGGATGGCGTCCTCCGCCGTGTAGCAACCCGCCGTGTTGGGGAGGAGCAGGTACTCCCGCGGATCGAGATGGTGGAGGACGCCCTCCTCCTTCGTCCGATCCAGGTCCACGCGCCGCACGGCGACCGTGACGACCTCGGCGCCGGACGCGCGGATGGCGCGCACCATCTCGTCGTTCGACCGGTACTTTCCCGTTCCCACCATCAGCCGCGAGCGCAGCGCCCGGTCCGCGATGACCAGCGGCGAATCGAGGGACTCGGTGGATACCGCCTGTGCTTCTTCCAGCAGTGCAGACATCAGCTACCAGGTGCGAAAGTGCGAAAAGTGCGAAAGTGAGGGACGGACCCTTACCGCACGAGGGCCCGTCATCCCCCGCCGACGAAGTGGACGAGCTCCAGCTGGTCCCCCTCGTTCACGGCGGCTTCGTCCAGCTGCTCGCGGCGCAGGATGGTGCCGTTGTGCTCCACAACCACCATCCGCGGGTGCAGATCCAGCCGCGCCAGCAGCCCCGCGACCGTGAGCCCGGCGGGGATCTCGCGCGCGTCGCCGTTGATGCGGACGGTGGTGGTGGACGCGACCCGTGTGTAGGACATCTATCCCTTCCAGTGCTTCAGATACGCGTCCACGGCCGCCGCGGGATCGGGTGCGTCCCACACGCCGCGGATCACGGCCATGCCCCACGCGCCCGCCGCCCGCGCCTCCGCCACGCGCTCCGGCGTGACTCCGCCGATGGCGACCGCCGGGCGCTGGATGGAGCCGGCGATCTCGCGGAGCAACGCGGCTCCGCCGCCGGGCCGGCCGGGGTGCGAGGGCGTCTCCCAGATGGTGCCCGCGAGCACGAAATCGGCGCCGTCCGCGTGCGCCGCGCGGGCCTCCTCCGCCGAGTGCACGGAAACGCCCATCAGGTGGTCCGGCCCCAGCAGCCTTCGCGCGTCCGCCGCGCGAAGGCCGCGGGCGCCCAGGTGCACCCCATCGGCGCCGGCCGCGAGCGCCACGTCCACGCGGTCGTTCACCAGCAGCCAGCCATCCGCCGCGTAGACCGGATCGCGGAGGGCCCGCGCCATCTCGTACAGCCGCCGGCCGGACGCGTGAGGCGCGCGGAGGTGGAACGAGAGAAACGGCCCGCCCGCCTCGATGATCCGCCGCGCCTGCGCGAGAAAATCATCCCGCGCCACCACCGCGTCGCTGGTGATGACGTGCAGCGGCGGAATCGATGGCCTCATCTCGAATCCCGCCAGGCGCGCCGCGCTCGCCCCCGCAGTCCGCGAAGGCGGACTCCGCGATTTTCCAGCGGCGAATTCATTCGCTCTGGTTCACGCGCTCCGAGGCGGGCACCTTCGTACCTTCGTATCGTCGTACCTTTCGTACCCCTCACCCCTCCGCACCGAACCGGTCCCCCACCGCCACCCCGCGCCCGCGCACCCAGTCCCCCGCGGGCATGCGGCGCTTGCCGGGGGGCTGCACCTCGCCCGCGCGCACGGCGCCCATCCCGCAGGCGATCAGCACGCCGGCCTCGCCCGCCTCGATCACCTCGCCCGGAAATCCGCCCATCTCGTTCACCACCTTCGGGCGGAAGAGCTTGACGGGGCCGCGCGCGCCCAGCGGGCTCCACGCGCCGGGAACGTCGTCCATGCCGCGGATCCAGAGCGCCACCTCGTCCGCGGGCCTGCTCCAGTCAATGCGCGCCGTCTCGCGGTCCACCTTGGGCGCGTACGTGGCGCGGGCGTGGTCCTGCGGCTCCTCCACGATGCCGGTGGATTCCATCAGCGCCAGCACCTCCACCAGCGCCTCCGCGCCGATCTCCGCCAGCCGTGCACCCAGCTCGCCCGCGGACTCCTCCGGCGCGATGGGCTCTTCCACGCGCATCAGCATCGGCCCGGAATCCAGCCCCGCCTCCATGCGCATGATGGTCACGCCGCTGACGGAGTGGCCGCGGATGATGGCCCACTGGATGGGCGCCGCGCCGCGCAGCTCCGGCAGCAGGCTGGCGTGGATGTTCACCGATCCAAGCCGCGGCACCGCCAGCACCTCCGGCTTCAGGATCTGCCCGTAGGCCACCACGACGGAGATGTCCGCGTCCAGCGCGCGGATCTGCGCCAGGAACTCCTCGCCGCGCGCCTTTTCCGGCTGCAGGACGGGAATGCCGTCTTCCAGCGCCTCCTGCTTCACGGGCGACATCGTCACGCCGCGGCCGCGGCCGGCGGGGCGGTCCGGCTGCGTGACCACGCCCACGACCACGTGCCCCTCCTCCGCCAGGGAGCGGAAGGCGGGGAGCGCGAACGCCGGGGTGCCCCAGAACAGGACCTTCACGCGGGCCTCACTTTTCCGCCAGCTTGCGGTACTTGGCCAGCAGCATCCTGCGCTTGATGGGCGAGATGCGGTCGATGAACAGCACGCCGTCCAGGTGGTCGATCTCATGCTGCAGGCAGCGCGAGAGCATCCCCTCCGCCTCGATGCGCAGCGCGTTCCCCTGCGTATCCGTCGCCTCCACCACGCAGGTCGTGGGACGCTCCACCGATGCCGCCACCCCGGGAATGCTCAGGCACCCCTCCTCCACGCGGTCCTTCGCGCCGCCGAACTCCACCACGCGCGGGTTGAGCAGGGCCATGGGCGAGGAGCCGTCTTCCTTGACGTCGACCACGATCAGCCGCTCCGACCGGCCGACCTGCGGCGCCGCCAGGCCGATGCCCTGCGCGTCGTACATGGTCTCGAACATGTCGGCGACCAGGCGCTCCAGCTCCGGGCCGGGCGTGGGAACCGCCGTGGCCTTCTGGCGCAGGACGTCCGCGCCCAGCATCTCGATGTTCAGCCGCGCCATCGTTTACGCCTGCCTGGGCGCGCCCGCGTCCATGCGCCGGGTAATGCGGGCGCGCTCCACGACCACGCTGGACGAGCCTGTCTTGATCTCCACCGCGTCGTCGCGCACGCCGGTGATCACGCCGATCAGCCCGCCGGCCGTGACCACCTGGTCGCCCTTCTGCAGCGCCTGCACCATCTCCAGGTGCGCCTTGGCCTGCCGCCGCTGGGGGACGATGATCATCACCCAGAAGAGGAAGAAGAGGATGACCAGCGGCAGAAACCCCATCAGGGTGCCGCCCTGCCGCGGCGCCTGCTGCTCCGCCGCCTGGATGAGCCAGAGAAGGATGTCCATCGTTCCCGATCCGTAAGTGGTTGGATCTGCCAGGGCGTCGCCGCCCGTGAATCTACTCTACCCAGGCCCCGCACCAGGATGACCGGGTCCCCCCGTCCCGCGATTCCCTATCCCCTATCCCCTATTCCCTATTCCCTATTCCCTAGCTTTTCCGCTTTTCCCGCGTGAAACCGCTCCAGCCACGCCCGGCTCCACGAGGCGAAGTCCCCCGCCAGGATGTGCTCCCGCGCCGCCCGCGCCAGCCCGACCAGAAAGTGCAGGTTGTGGATGGAGAGCAGCCGCATCGACAGCCCCTCGCCCGCCACGAACAGGTGCCGCAGGTACCCCCGGGTGTAGGTGCGGCAGGTGTAGCAGCCGCAGTCCGGGTCCAGCGGCCCGGCATCCGTGAGAAAGCGGCGCTGCTTGATGTTCACCTGCCCCTCGCCGGCAATCCACACGGCGCCGTTGCGTCCGTTCCGCGTGGGCGCCACGCAGTCGAACATGTCGATACCGCGCCCGATGGCCTCCAGCAGGTCGTCGGGATAGCCCACGCCCATCAGGTAGCGCGGCAGCGGGGGCGGAAGCTCCGGCTCCAGCGCCTCGATCATCGCGTACATCGTGGGCTTCGGCTCGCCCACGGACAGTCCGCCGATGGCGATCCCGTGCCAGTCGCCGCTGGAGAGCGTGGCCCGCGCGCTCTCGCGCCGCAGGTCGGGATAGACGCCGCCCTGCACGATGGGAAAGAGCGTCTGCAGCGGGCCGTCCGGGTCCTCGTCCGGCAGTTCCAGAAAGCGCGTGCGGCAGCGCTCCAGCCATCGCAGCGTGCGCTGGTACGCCTCCGTGGCCACCCCGCGGCTGCTCTGCCCCGGCGGACACTGGTCGAAGGCCATGATGATGTCGGCCCCCAGCGCCCGCTCGATCCCCATCACCCGCTCGGGGGTGAACAGGTGGCGCGAGCCGTCGATGTGGCTCTGGAAGGTGACGCCCTCTTCCTCGATCGTGTTGATGTCGGAGAGGGAGAACACCTGAAAGCCGCCCGAGTCCGTGAGGATGGGACGCCGCCAGTTCTGGAACCCGTGCAGCCCGCCCATCTGCCGCACCACCTCGTGGCCGGGGCGCAGGTACAGGTGGTAGGTGTTGCCCAGGATGATCCGGGCGCCCAGCCCCTCCACCTCTTCGGGCGTCAGCGTCTTGACGGTGGCCTGCGTGCCCACGGGCATGAAGACCGGCGTCTGCACCGTTCCGTGCGGCAGCGTAAGGCGTCCGGCGCGCGCGGCGCCCTCCGTCCCCTGGATGTCGAACTCGAACAGCGGACCCCCCTGCGTGCATCCGCGCGCGGCGCCGCCAATTGCGCCCGCCCGCGACCGTTTCGGCGAGCCGGTAGTTTGGCGACGGAGGGGGCGCGAGGCAAGGCAAGGAACAGATCCGCCTCGCACGGAGTCAATGGACGCAACGGAGTTTTCAATGCGGGGCCCCTCCCCCCGGCCCCCTCCCCGCTCGTTCCTCGCGGAGAGGGGGAGAACTGAACGCCGGATCCGCGACGCCTTCTGCCTCCTCCACCCCTCCCCCGGGGTTGGGGGAGGGGTCGGACGCCGTCGCGAGGAACCAGCGAAAGGCCCGTCCGGGGGAGAGGGCCCGCCGCGCGGCACGGCTCTTCCGCGCGGCCGCATTCATCCGTCACCGCTCACTCCGGCCTTCATCGAGATGCGCCTGCCACGGCTGTTCCTGTCGATAACGATCGTCGCCTCAGCCCCCGCCGCCGCGCGGGCGCAGCCGGCGGACGGCGCCGCGGTGGAGGACATCGTGTTCACCGGCGTCCGATCGATCGACGCGGCTCTTCTCCGCGCCGCGATCGAGACGCGGGAATCGGCGTGCGCGTCGCCTTTTTACGCGCTGTTCTGCCTGGGAGATGCGGACTGGGCGGAGCGGCGCGCGTATCTCGACACCGCCGCCCTGCGCCGCGACCAGGACGCCATCCGCCGCACGTACGCGACGTGGGGATTCCCCGCCGCCACCGTCCGCGCCACGGCCCAACCGCTTGCGGACGGCGACGTGCGCGTGCGCTTCGACGTCGCGGAGGGCGCGCCCGTCCGCGTGCGGAACGTGGTGCTGCGCGGCACGGAATTGCTCCCCGCGCTCACCGCCGCGTCGCTCCCCATCCGGCCGGGCGACGTGTACGCGCTGCCGCGCATCCAGGCGGGGCAGCGGGCCGTCGCGCGGCGCTTCGGCGAGCTGGGGCACGCGTTCGTGCGGGTGGAAACGCCGCCGCAGCCCATCGACGGCGGGCTGGCGGACGTGGTGATCGAGGTCACGCCTGGCCCGCTGGCCGTCTTCGGCCCCACGACGGTCACCGCGGAGGCGCCTCTGCAGGGAGACGCCGTGCGCCGGCGGCTGCCGTGGCGCGCAGGCCAGCGCTTTTCGCCGGACCTGCTGGATCACGCCGTGGAGCGGCTGTACGACCTGCCGATCGTGGATTCCGTGGAGATTCGCCCCGCCGCGGTCACGTGGAGCGACAGCGTGGTGGAGACGTTCATCGCCGCCGGCACGGGCAAGGCGGGCGTGTACGAGGTCGAGGGCGTCGTAGGCTCCAGCCGATGCGTGGGCGCGCAGGGGATGGTCTCGCACCGCCACGCGTTCGGCGCGCCGCGCGTGCTTACGCTGTCCGCGAGCGCATCCAACCTGCTCGCGTCGGAGCTGTGCGGCCGCGACGAGACGGGCGAGTTCACGGAGCCGGCGTACACCGCGCGCGCCAGCCTGGCGCAGCCGGTGGGGCGCTCGTCGTGGCTGCTGCTGGAAGGCGCCGTGCTGCGCGAGGCAGCGCTGGGCGCGTACGTTCGGCGCGGCTGGCAGGCGCGGGTGGGCTGGGCGCGCGAGCTGGCGCGGAGCGTACGCGGCTCGCTGGCGTTCGCGCCGGAGCGCGGCGACAACGAGGCCGCGCGCGCCTTTCTCTGCGCGCTGTACGGCGAGTGCGCGGGCGCGGGCGGCGCGG
>DATABT010000108.1:0-5240 GCA_036259455.1 Longimicrobium sp.
AGGCCCGTCTCGCGCCGCAGTTCGCGCGTGAGGTGCGCCTGGTCCGCGAAGCCCGCCTCGCACGCGATGCGCGCGAGGGACTGCTGGGTGCATGCGATCCGCGCCGCGGCGGCGCGGACGCGCAGGCGGCGCGCGTACTCGGTGACCGGAACGCCGTACGCTCGCCGGAATGCGCGGGCCAGGTAGACCGGATGCACCCCCGCCGCATCCGCCAGGTCGCGGACCCGCCGCGCGCCGCCGGCGCAGTCGTGCAGCTCGTCACGGATGCGGCGGAGCCAGTCGGGCGTGGCGCGTGAATTCGGCGCGGGCACGGCCTTATCCATCCCAAGCGCATCCACCAGCTCCCAGAAGCCGTCGGCGAGCAGCGACGAGGCGGCGTCCGGCTCCGCCCGGGCGGTGGAAAGCAGGCGCCAGAGCGCGCGCGGCGCGGGGCCGCCCTCCATCCACCGCCACGCCTCCAGCGCCGCGAGCCGGCCCGGCGCATCGGGTCCGGTCTCCGCGAGGAGGTTGATGCTGAGCATGCGCACGCACGCCGGGCCGAACACGTTGCGGTGAACGACCCCCGCGGGCTTCACGACCACCGCGCCCACGCCGCCCTCCTGCTCGCGTCCGCCCACGCCCTCCCGCACGCACCCGCGCAGCACCATGCTGACCTGCGTTCCCGGGTGCCAGTGCGGCGCCATCCGTTCACCCGGCTGGTAGTCCGTCACCACCAGCCGCAAGCCGCCGGAATCGATCCGCATTCGTCCACTTCTCCCGCGCGGTGGCCACCCGGTGCCGGTCATTCGCGTCATGAGATGAAAGCAGTTGCCGGACCGCAGGTTGCGCCGCTATTCTTTGCATCCTGTACACCCTCCACCGACCCGGTCCGCTCTCTTACGATGCGATCTACTTCGCGTTTCACGGCGCTGGCGGCGCTGTGCCTGGCCGCGCTCTGCACCGTCCCGCTCCGCGCGCAAACTCCGCTCCCGTCCATCGCCGACAAGACGCGGGCGATGGAGAAGCGCGACGGCTTTCTCCCCGTCTACTGGGAGGCCGCCACCGGAAAGGTGTGGCTGGAGATCCCGCGCACCGGCGAGGAGCTGATCTACGTCGTCTCGCTTCCCGCCGGCATCGGCTCCAACGACGTCGGGCTGGACCGCGGCCAGCTGGGCGGCGAGCGGCTGGTGCGCTTTGACCGCGTGGGCCCGCGGGTGCTGATGGTGCAGCCCAACCAGGCGTACCGCGCGTCGTCACGGAACGCCGCGGAGCGCCGCGCGGTGGAGGAGTCGTTCGCCCAGTCCGTGCTCTGGGGCTTCAAGGTAGAGGCGGAGACGGACGGGCGCGTGCTGGTGGACGCCACGGACTTCGTCCTCCGCGACGCGCACGGCGTGATCCCCGCGCTGCGCCGCAGCCGCCAGGGCGAATACAAGCTGGACGCCACCCGCAGCGCCCTGTATCTCCAGAACACGAAGGCCTTTCCGCGCAACACGGAGGTCGAGGCCACGCTCACCTTCACCGGCGACAACCCCGGCGGCTGGGTGCGCGCAGTGACGCCCACGCCCGAGGCCATCACCGTCCGCCAGCGCCATTCCTTCGTCGCGCTGCCGCCGCCGGGGTACGAGCCGCGCCGCAGCGACCCCCGCGCGGGATACTTCGGAATCGACTACTTCGACTTCTCGTCGCCCATTGGAGAGGAGATCACGCAGCGGTTCATCAGCCGCCACCGGCTGGAGAAGCGCGATCCGAATGCCGCCGTCAGCGAGCCCGTGGAGCCCATCGTCTATTACGTGGACGCGGGCGCGCCGGAGCCCATCCGGAGCGCGCTGCTGGACGGCGCCCGGTGGTGGAGCCAGGCGTTCGAGGCGGCGGGCTATCGCGACGCGTTCCGGGTGGAGGTAATGCCGGACAGCATCGACCCCATGGACGCGCGCTTCAACGTGATCCAGTGGGTGCACCGCAGCACGCGCGGCTGGAGCTACGGGTCCAGCGTGACCGACCCGCGCACGGGCGAGATCATCAAAGGCCATGTGACGCTGGGGAGCCTGCGCGTGCGGCAGGACTACCTGCTGGCCGAGGGGCTGCTGGCGCCGTACGAGACGGGGACGGAGGTGCCGCCGGAGATGGAGCGGATGGCCCTGGCCCGCATCCGCCAGCTGTCGGCGCACGAGGTGGGGCACACGCTGGGGCTGGCGCACAACTACATCAGCAGCACGCAGAACCGCGCGTCGGTGATGGACTATCCCCATCCCCTGGCCCGGCTGCGCGAGGACGGCACCATCGACCTCTCCGAGGCGTACACGGCGGAGGTCGGCCCGTGGGACAGGATCGCCATCACCTGGGGATACCAGGACTTTCCCGCGGGGACGGACGAGCGCGCCGCGCTGGACCGCATCCTGGCCGAGGCGCGCGCGCGGGGGATCACCTTTCTCACGGACCAGGACGCGCGGTCGCCCGGGAGCGTGCACCCGCAGGCGCACCTGTGGGACAACGGGGTGAACGCGGCCGATGAGCTGCGGCGCGTGCTCCGGGTGCGCCGCGCGGCGCTGGAGCGGTTCGGCGAGCGGGCCATTCGCGCGGGGCGGCCGATGGCCACGCTGGAGGAGGCGCTGGTCCCGCTGTACCTGCACCACCGCTACCAGACGGAGGCGACGGCCAAGGTGCTGGGGGGGCAGGAGTACACCTTCGCCCTGCGCGGCGACGAGCAGGTGCCGCTGCGCCCCGTCTCCGGCGACCAGCAGCGGGCCGCGTTCGAGGCGCTGATGATGACGCTGGACCCGGCGGAACTGGCCATGCCCCGCACGGTGCTCTCGCTCATCCCGCCGCGGCCGTTCACCTACGGTCCCCACCGCGAGCTCTTCGGCCGCTACACGGGGATGACGTTCGACGCGGTGTCGCCGGCGGTATCCGCGGCCGATCTCACCATCGGGCTGGTGCTGAACCCGGAGCGCGCGGCGCGGCTCATCGAGCAGAACGCGATGGACCGCTCCCTCCCCGGGCTGGAGTGGACGCTGGACCGGCTGATGGCGGCCACCTTCGACCGCTCGCACAGCGACCCGTACCTGGCGGAGATCGACCGCGGCATCGAGTACGCCATCGTGCGGCGGCTGATGGCGCTGGCCGCGGACGCGCCCATGCCGCAGGTGCGGGCCCTGGCGCAGGAGAAGCTGATGCTGATCCGCGCACAGGCGCCGCAGGCCGTGCCCTCCAACTCAACCGAAGCGCACCGCGCGCTGCTGGCGGGCGAGATCACGCGCTTCCTGGAGCGCCCCTACACCCCGGACCAGCGCGCGCCGCTCCCGGACCTCCCCCCCGGCCAGCCCATCGGCGACCAGGCGGAGTGGTGAGGGTGCGGGCTTGACGCGGAACGGCTCCAGCGGTTGCTGGAGCCGTTCTCATATCATTCGCATCACTCCGGCGGCCGTCGAGGTGGGGGAGGATCTGGCATCAGTTCTCCCCGCCTCGGCCGGTGCGGATGATCCGGGTCAGGACGCCACGGCGGGCGTCATGGACCGGGCGCGTCGCACCCAGAACAGCAGCGGCACCAGCAGGAGGGCGGCGATCACGGCGGCGGTGCCCAGGATCTGCCCCTCGGTGGTGGTGCGGCCGAACGCGGTGGCCACGGCGCGGAGCACGCCGGACACGCCCAGCACCAGCGTGACCGCCACGACGGCGGCGGTGACGGCGTTGGCGGCGGGCCCGTTGATCCCCGCCGCGCCCATCAGCGCGCGGTCGTTGACGATCACCAGCAGGAACACGGCGGCGAAGGGGAGCAGCACGCCGTTGAGCGCCTGCGCCAGGATGATGGCCGGGATCGGCCGCACGCCCGCGAGGCCGAATCCCACGCCGACGGCCAGCACGCCGATCCAGATGGCGCGGTAGCGCCAGGTGCGCGGCTCCCACCGGTCCGTGCCCTGGCCAAAGAGGCCGCGCGCGGTGACCGCCGCCGCCAGCGGGGCGGTGATGGCGGAGGAGAAGCCCGCCGCGAACAGTCCCCACGCGAACAGCGGTCCCGCCCATCCACCCAGGCGGCCGGAGAGCGTCGCCGAGACGGCCTCGTAGCTGAACGCGCCCCCCACGCTCGCGCCGGTGATCAGGATCCCCATCGAGATCAGCCCGCCCAGCACCACGGCCACCGTCAGTCCGAAGCGGATGTCGCGCAGGCTCTTCCCGCGCGCGATGCCCGATCCCAGGAACAGGTTGTACGGCACCACCGTCGTCCCCACCAGGCCCAGCAGCAGCAGTCCCGAGCCCGCGGGCACCGACGGCACCAGGCTGCCGCGCAGCACCTCGCCCACGGGCGGGCCCAGCACGAACGCGGTGACCAGAAAGGCGATCCCCATGAACCCGACCGTCGCCGCCAGCACCGTCGTCACCACCCGCGGCGTGCCGATCCACAGGACCGTGGCCGCCACCACGCCGATCAGCAGCGTCGCCACCCGTCCGTCGACCACCGAGCCGAGCGCGGCGCCGGCGGACGCGCCCAGGACGTTTCCCGCCTCGTACGCGGCGTTGCCCAGCACCACGGCCCCCAGCACCAGCAGCAGCACCAGCAGCCCCGTCGCGCCGCCGCGAAAGCGGTCGCGGATGGCCTCCGCCAGGTTGCGCCCGGAGACCACCGTCACCCGCGCGCTGGCCTCCTGCAGCACCAGCGTGGCGATGGTGGAGAAGGTGAGCGCCCACAGCAGCGCGTAGCCGAACCCCGCGCCGGCGGAGGCGGAGGTGGTGACCGTCCCCGGACCGATGAACGCCGCGGGGATCACGGACCAGAACAGGATCTGCAGAAAGCGCTTCATGCCGGGCGGGGGGACGGTGCGCGGGGTTGTGATGGGGGACCGGAAGCCTGCAATGTAAACGTCCGGTGCCCGCCGCGCACCGCGATCGTCACCGCACCACGCCACTCACCCCGGAGGATGCACGCATGCACGACCATCCCGCGATTGAACGCCTGGAGCGCGAAGTGCGCTTTCTTCGCCGCTACGCCGCGGCGTCGCTCGTCGGCTTGCTGCTGCTGGGCGGCGCGGCGTTCCAGACCGCGCAGCGGCAGCGCTTCGAAGAGATCGACGTGGAGCGCATCAACGTGGTGGAGCCGGACGGACGGCTGGCGCTGGTGATCGCCAACCAGGAACGGCTGCCGGGCGTGTGGATGGACGGGCGGGAGCACGGAGACCGCGAGGGCTACAACGGCATCATCTTCTTCAACGGCGAGGGCGACGAGTCCGGCGGGCTGACGCACTGGAGCGAGCGCACCCCCGACGGGG
>DATABT010000109.1:0-5961 GCA_036259455.1 Longimicrobium sp.
GGCCGGCGTGTTCCATCTACTTGCGCATCCTGCCTCGCGGGGTCCGGAGAGACGCGCGGGCCGCGGAGTGGCGCATGGCCGTCCGCATCCCGCCCGTCTGCCCGGCCGCCGCCGTGCCGATCAGTGGCGCAGCCCCAGGTCGGCGATCAGGGCGCGGTAGCCCTCCAGGTCGTTGCGGCGCAGGTAGTCCAGCAGGCTGCGGCGCTGACCCACCATCTTCAGCAGCCCGCGGCGGCTGTGATGGTCCTTCTTGTGGGCGCGAAAGTGCCCGGTCAGGTCGTTGATGCGCGCGGTGAGCAGCGCGATCTGGACCTTGGTGCTGCCACGATCGTTCTCGTGCAGCTGGTACTTCTTGATGATGTCGTCGCGGTTTTCGGCCGTGAGCGCCATGATCGGAGCCTCCTGAAGAGTCTGTGCTGGTCGGGAAGTCAGCCGATCCAATCGAACAAGAATTGCCGAGCGGATCAACAACAAGCCACGGAAGCTAACAGCAGAGCCCGTTTCCCGCAACCTGACAGTCGCTCCGCATTGTAACGTTGCATTGGAAATGTCCGCCCGCGCGTGACGTAGAGATGTCTTCCTTCGGGATCTGTTCACTACGCTGTGAGCGGACCCCGCTCCGGAGAGGACTTGCTGACGTTTGAGCCAGAAAGAATGCGATCGATTGGCTCAAAGACTTCGCGGTCGGAATCCAGTGCACCGGTCGTGTCCGACGTCGTAACGGCGGAAGTCGCGCCCGCTCCGGAGAACATTCGGCACCTGCGGTCCTGCGGCGGCGGTCGGTGAGAGACTCCGGACGTAGCGGAGCGAGCGTTCAGACGGTTAGAGTAGCCCTGCGAAACGACAATCCGCTCGCACGATTATCGCGGGGGAACAGGCGCCGCGCCGCGCGGCGCATCCCTCCCGAACGATCATCATCCCCATCGCGCACCGATGAACCGGCCCATCATGGAGTACCACCCCGTCTTCGGGTACCGGTATATTCCCGGACTGAAGGCGCGGCTGACGGGTGACGGAGGCCCGTACCTGGTCCAGGTGAACCAGGCGGGGTTCCGCTGCCACCACGAGTTCACCCGCACCCGTACCCCCGGCCGCTTCCGCATCCTGCTGTTCGGAGACTCCTACACGGCGGGCGAGGGGGTCAGCGACAGGAACCGGTACAGCGACCTGCTGGAAACGCTGATTCCCGGGGTGGAGGTGTTCAACTTCGCGCTGTCGGGAAGCGGAACGGACCAGCAGTACCTGGTCTTTCGCGAGCTGGCCCGCGACATCGAGCACGACCTGGTGGTGGCCGCGGTGATGGTGGAGAACATCCGCCGCATCGTGGCCCGCTACCGGGAGAACGTGGTCCCCGAAACGGGCGAGCACGTGCTGCGGCCCAAGCCGTACTTCACGCTGCGGCCGGACGGCGGGCTGGAACTGCACCACGTGCCCGTGCCCCGGGAGACGATTCCGCTGGCGTCCCTTCCGGCGGGACAGATGGGGGCGGTGGACCGCGGCGGGCGCTTTCGCGAGCTGCGGGACTGGATCCGCAGGATGGGGCTCACGGACACCGTGCAGAAGCTCACGCGGTACCAGGCGCTCCCCGCCTACGGACGTGCCAGCAGCCCCGACTGGCGGCTGATGAAGGCCATCCTGACCCAGTGGGCGTCGGAGTGCACCGCGCCCATGATCGTCATGCCCGTTCCCCTCCCCGTTTACGTGGAGCAGACGAGCTCGCCGCGGCACTACCGCCGGCGCTTTCAGGAGCTTGCCGCGCTCCCCAACGTGACGGTGCACGATCCGCTGCCGGACCTGTGGCGCGTCCCCAGGGCGGAGCGGCGCGCGCTGCGCTTTCCCCACGACGTGCACCCCACCGCCGCCGCGCACAGGATTCTCGCCGAGTCGCTGGCCGGCGCGGTGCGGCCGTTCCTGGCGACGTCCGCCGCTTCCGCCGCGTCTCGTCCGGCCTAGCGGCCCAGGGCGGCGATCAGGTCAGGCCCAGGATGCGCCGGCCGTGGCGCTCGTCGCCGCGGATGGCTTCGATCAGCGCCTGGGCGGTGGAGAACGGGGCGATGTCGCGGATGCGGTCGATGACCTCCACGCGCAGGTGGTCGCCGTAGATGTCGCCGCTCCAGTCCAGCAGGTGCAGCTCGATGGTGGGCGCGAAGCCGGGGAACGTGGGCCGCGGACCCAGGTGCAGCAGCCCCGGAATCCGCTCGCCACGGACGATGCCGTACGCCGCGTAGACGCCCTCCTTGGGCAGCATCTTCTCCGGGTCGCCCACCTCGATGTTGGCCGTGGGATAGCCCAGCTCGCGCCCCTTGCACTCGCCGCGCACCACCACGCCCTCCAGCCGGTACGGCCGCCCCAGGAGCCGCGCCGCCGTGGCCGCGTCGCCCTCGCCCAGCAGGCGGCGGATGCGGCTGGACGACACCGGCTCGCCCTCCGCGTTGAACGCCTCCACCACGTCCACCGCAAAGCCCGCGTCGCGCCCGATGCGGCGCAGCATGTCCACGCTCCCCTCGCGGTCCTTGCCGAACCCGTGGTCGTAGCCGATCACCAGCTCGTTCATCCCGATGCGGCCCAGCAGGATCTCCGAGACGAAGCGCCGGGCACGGTAGCTCTGCAGCGTGCGGGTGAAGGGGATGAAGACCACGTACTCCAGCCCCGACTCCGCCAGCACCTCGCGCTTTTCCGCCAGCGTGGTCAGCAGCGGCGGCGCGTGCTCCGGCCGCACCACGCGCAGGGGATGCGGATGGAAGGTGACGAGAATGCTGCGCCCGCCCGTCTCCCGGGCACGGCGGCAGATCTCCTGCAGCACCTCCCAGTGCCCGCGGTGCACCCCGTCAAAGGTGCCCACCGTGACGATCGCCGGGCGGCCGTCGCGCGGCAGGGCGGGCGGGAGCGCGGGGTCGATGGCGAACTCCGCCACGTCGCCAGCGCGCATCATCCGCCTCCCACAAAGACCTTGCGCGGCCGCACCACGCCGTCCGCCGCTTCGCCCACGGCCAGCAGGTCGCCGCGCGCGGAGACGACGGCCACAGGCCCCTCCGCCGCGAAGCCGTCCGGCGCCCGCACCGCGCGCCCGTGGCGCAGGTCCGCCTCCCCCCGCTCGTCCACGACCACGCGCGGCAGGTGCGAGACGGCGTCCGCGGGCGCCATCATCGCCGCGCGCACCCGCTCCTCCTCGCCCAGCCGGTCCATCGGCACCGCGCGCGCGGCGTCGTGCGGGCCGATGCACGTGCGGCGCAGCGCCGTCAGGTGCCCGCCCACGCCCAGCGCCTCCCCCGCGTCGCGGGCGATGGCGCGGATGTATGTCCCCGTCGCGCACTCCACCTCGAAGACGACGTCGGGAAGGTCGATGGAGATCACGCGGATGGCGTAGATCGTCACCGTCACCGGCGTGCGCTCCACCTCGCCGCCGCGCCGGGCGACGGCATACATTCGCTGCCCATCCACCTTCTTGGCGGAGTAGGCCGGCGGAAGCTGCTGGATGATCCCCACCTGCGCCGCCAGCGCCGCCTCGATCTGCTCGCGCGCCAGCTCGCGCCAGCCATCGGAGGAGGCGATGACCTCACCCGTGTGATCGTCCGTGTCCGTGGCCTCGCCCACACGCATCGTCGCGACGTAGGTCTTGGGCAGCGGCGCGAAGTACTCCGCCAGGCGCGTAGCCGGGCCCACGCAGACGAGCAGCAGGCCGGACGCGAACGGGTCCAGCGTTCCCGTGTGCCCCACCTGCCGGATCCCGAGCGCGCGCCGCACCGCCGCCACCGCGTCGTGCGACGTGGGCCCCACGGGCTTGTCGACGAGGAGAACGCCGTGTAGGGGGGGCGTGCTCCCGGCGCTCACGAGGCCCCCCGGCGCAGCGAACGGCCAGGAGCGATTGATTTCGCCGCTGGAAAAGCGCGAAATCCGCTTTGGCGGACGGGGGCCGCGGGCAGGGGTGCGCTCCGGCCACCCACGAGGCTGCCGCGAGTAGATTCCTCGGTCGCGCACCGGGGATTCAGCACGGGAAAGTGCGGCGCGGCGCTCCCTCGGAACGACAGATCCGCGCGTACCGCGCCGGTTGGAGACGCAACGGTGCCCGGGACGCACACGGCTTGGCCGCCGAGTTCGCGAAGGCGGACTTCGCGAATTTCCGGCGACGAATTCATTCGCTCCCGCGGGCGGACCGCGCGTGGCCCGATCCGCGTCGCGCGTCGCATCGACCGCCCGGGACGACTTCGACGGAGAACCTGCAAGCCGGTCACTCCTTCTCCTGCTCCGGCGCGTCTTCCCTGTCCGCGTCCTCACCGTCCTCCCCTTGGCCGGCGGGAAGGGCCTGGCGCAGCAGTTCCTCGATTCGCAGTGCCTCGGCCAGCACGCGGTCCGCCTCGAAGTGCAGTTCGGGCACGCGGCGCATGTGCAGGCGGCCGCTGAGCTGCTTGCGGATGAACGCCGCCGCGCTGCGCAGCCCCTCGATGATCCCCTCGCGCTCCTTTTCGTCGCCCAGCGAGGTCACGTACACGCGCGCGTGGTCCAGCTCCGGCGACGTGACCACGGCGGTGATGGTGGCCAGCCCCACGCGCGGATCGCGCACCTCGTCGCGGACGATGAGGCTGATCTCCTGCTTGAGCTGCTCGTTGATGCGGTCGGTGCGTTTGAACTTCGCCATGTCGCGTCTCCGCCGGCTGGGCGGCTGAATGGAAAAACCAGGGGACAGGTTACAGGAGACGGGGGACAGGGGGCAACTCCGGCCGTGCGGCGCCCTCCATCTCCATTCTCCGCACCTTCCAATCGATAGAAAAGAACGAGGGGACAGGGGTGCGAGAACCGGTCCAGCAAACGGAGGCGACCGCCATCCGTCCCCTGCAACCTGTCCCCTGTCCCTGTCCCCTCGGCGTCCGTCAGTAGAACGTCGTATACGAATCGATGATCCGCGCCCTGCCCTCCTCGGCCACCATCCGGTCCGCCGACGAGAGCACGGACTGCGCGTGGCGCCGGTCCTCGCTCACCACGCACACCGCGATCTCCGCCCGCTGCAGCAGGTCCTGGTGCCCCGTCTCGGCCGCGGAGACGTTGAACCGGGCGTGCAGCCGGTCCTTCAGCCCCTTGACCACCATGCGCTTCTCCTTGAGAGACGCGCACCCGGGAACGTGCAGCTCCCAGACGGCCAGTCCCACCACCATCGGCCGCGCCTCAGGTGGCCGCCGCCCGCTCCTGCTCGGCGGCGATGCCGGCCAGCGTGCGCGCCACCTCTTCCACCCGGTAGCACTCCAGCACGTCGCCGACCTTGACGTCGTTGAAGTTGCGGATGTTCAGGCCGCACTCGAAGCCCTCGCGGACCTCGCGGGCGTCGTCCTTGAAGCGCTTGAGGCTCTCCAGCTCGCCCTCGTACACCTGAACGGCGTCGCGCACCACGCGGATCTTGCCGCGCCGGTCCAGCACGCCGCTGGTGACCATGCAGCCGGCCACCGTGCCCACGCGCGGCACCTTGAACAGCTGCCGCACCTCGGCCGTGCCCAGCATCACCTCGCGCTCCTCCGGCGAGAGCATGCCCTCCATGGCCGCGCGCACCTCTTCCACCGCCTCGTAGATGATGTTGTACAGGCGGATGTCCACGTCCTCGCGCTCGGCCACGCCCCGCGCCTCGCCCGTGGGCCGCACGTGGAAGCCCACGACGATGGCGCCCGAGGTGGAGGCCAGCAGCACGTCGCTCTCGTTGATGGCGCCCACGCCGCGGTGCACCACCTGCACCCGCACCTCGGCCGTCGACAGCTGCTCCAGCGAGTCCGACAGCGCCTGCACGGAGCCGTCCACGTCGCCCTTGATGACCAGGTTCAGCTGCGCCTGCTCGCCCTTGGCCAGCATCCGCGACAGGTCCGTCAGCTTTACGCCGCGGCTCTTGATGCGCATGCGCTTCTCCCGCTCCAGCCGCTGGCGCGTCTGCGCGATCTCCGCCGCGCGGTCCGCCTCCATGGCGATGAGCTGGTCGCCCGC
>DATABT010000110.1:0-9914 GCA_036259455.1 Longimicrobium sp.
GCGCATCCCCGCGCCGCCGCGGTGGGTGGATGACGGCCACGCGCGGCGAGAACACTTGTTTCGCAGCGCGTGGACGGGGCGGCCCGGGCCCGCGGTCTCCATCGCGCGGGCGGAAGGCGACGGCGCGCACGGTGGACGAGAGGCAGACGGTGCAGCTGGTGCTCACCGCGGCGGACGCGTACGGAAACGCGATCGACGGCGCGGCCATCCCGGCCACCTGGACCAGCCGCGACACCAGCGTGGCACGGGTGGCGGGCGCCGGCACGGCCCTCCTCACCACCCGCGCGGCCGGCCGCACGGTGCTGGACGCCGCGGCCGGTCCGGCCACGCTTCGCGTGCACGCCCATTCCCATGCCCGCGGCGGCCGCCGACAGCGCCATGCACTTCGGGCTGCTGGCGGCCACCGCGCCGGATGACCTGTACATCGGCGGCGGGGTGGAGAAGGAGGGCAACTTCGCGCCGTACCTGGCCCGCTGGACCATCGTGGGCCACGACCGGCTGGCGCGGCTGCACAACGGCACGTGGGAGCAGTGGCCGCTCCGCGATCCGTGGCGCTCCACCAGCGGACTGTACACGGACGCATCGTGGCGCATCTGGACTAGCGCGGCTTAGTTCGGCAACCTGCTGGAGCCCGTGATGCTGGGGATGGAGATCATCCGCTGATCAAGCCCCCCGCGCGAAGAACATCTCACACGCAGGAACGGAGCAGCGGAGAAAAAGCATCGCTCCACTGCTCCGCTTCTCCGTGTGAGATTCTTTTGCGGATCGCGGTTGACATCCATCCGTCCCGGCGCAGATTGTGGAGCGCCGCACCGCCCCGCCGGATCACCCGCCGCCGTCCATCACTCGCCCGCTCCCCTCCCCCGCCGCGCGAAGGAGATCGCACGTGACCGTCTCCATCCACAGGACCGCTCTGCTGATGCTGTTCTCCGCCATCCTCGGCGGGATCGGCGCGCGGCCGGCCGCGGGGCAGACGACGTTCCGGGGGACGATCGTGTACGAGAAGATCCCGGCGGGGCGCAACGGGCTGGAGCTGGACGCGCCCGTGCGCACGCCGGCTGCGGGGATCAGGGTGGAGATCGTGGCGCCGCCGGACCGCACGGTGCTGGGGAGCGGGTTCACGGACGAGAAGGGCGTCTACGCCGTTCGCGTACGCCTGAATCGGCAGCCGCGGGTGTACGTGCGCGCGCTGGCGCAGACGGAGAACGCGCAGGTGGTGCGCGCGGGCGACCGGGCGGAGTGGTCCATGGTGTCTCAGCCGTTCGCCCCGGGGCGGCAGCGGACGGTGACCACGGACCTGCTGGCCACGGACAGCAGCCGCGTGGCGGGCGCGTTCAACATCGCCGCGACGATCCACCGCGCCAACGCACTGGTGCGCGCCGCCAGTCCGGACGTGGCGCTGCCGCGGGTGGAGATCCGCTGGGACACCACCTACATGGGCGGCAGCTTCTTCCGCGAGCGGGAGGGGACGGCGTACATCAACGGCCGCCGCGGGCGCGACAGCGACGAGTACGACGACCACGTGATCGCCCACGAGTACGGGCACTTTCTCATGGCCAGCTTCTCGCGCGAAAGCAGCCCCGGCGGCAGCCACGGCTTCGGCGAGCAGCTGGACCCGCGGCTGGCGTGGTCGGAGGGATGGGGCAACTTCTTCGGCGCGGCGACCACGGGGAGCTCGCGCTACATCGACACGGGCGCCAGCCGCGGCCGGCAGATGGTTCTGGTGTCGATGGACCTGGAGGACGACGTGCCCGCGGGCGACCATCCCGGCATCTGGAGCGAGCACTCCGTGGGCGGGGTGCTGTGGGACTGGTTCGATGACGGCGCGGAGGCGCGGGACTCCGTCGCGCTCGGCTTCGTCCCCCTGTGGAACGCGTTCGCGTCGCTGGGCAAGGAGCCGGACGTCTATCTTCTCCGCTTCGCCAACGTGCTGGCGGCGGCGACCAAGCAGAACCGGCTGCTGGCGGCGGGGCTGGAGGCGCGCGGCATCCGCTACCCGCCGGGCGAGCAGCCGCCCGCGCCGGAGCCGTTTCCCGAGGCGCTCCCCAGCGGCACGCCGGTGGAGGGGACGGTGGACAGCCGCAGCACGCGCCGCAGCAACCTGTGGCGCTCCTCCGCGCACTACTGGTTCGTGGTGCCGGAGGAAAAGCAGGTGACGATCACGATGAAGATCGTCTCGGCGCGCGATCCGGAGCACGCGGACCTGGACATCTACCTGTACGACGCGGACGGCGAGCGGGTGGCGGACAGCGACGCGGTGAACGGCGTGGGCGACACGGAACGCATTTCGCGGCGGCTGCCGCCGGGCTACTACCGGGTGGAGGTGCGCAGCTGGAGCAACAGCACCGGCGCGCGCCTGAGCCCCGGTTCGGCGCACGAGGGCACTTTCTCGCTGCTCGCGCGGTACTGAGCGGCCTGCCCGTCCATCCATCCCCCCTTGATCCACGCCGGTCCATGCGCCGCACCCTGCTCCTGCTCCCCCTCGTGGCCGCGCTGGCCGCCGCCGCGGATCTGCGCGCGCAGGCGGACGATACGCGATCGATCACGTCCGCCGTGCTCGTCGGGGGACCGGGCGAAAAGGTGACGGCGCCGGTGGAGATCGAAATCGTGCCGCAGGCGGACCCCGCGCCGGGACGGCGGCGGGTGCGCATCATCGCCACCCCGGGCGTGGACGCGGCGTCGCTCACCATGGAGGTGAGCGCGGACAGCGGCCTGGCGCTGGCGCCGGGGACGGCGGCCACGTGGACGGACGCGGCGCGGGCCGGCGAGGCGGTGGTACGCGAGGTGGACCTGGTGGTCTCCGGCGCCGGCGAGCAGCGGCTGGTGGTGATGGCGACCGTCAAGTACGGCGACGACTTCACGCAGAGCGGGATCCACGAGTTCGCGCTCAACCCCGGAGCCGCCACGCGCTCCGCCGCGTTCGCCAAGGGCGTGCGCGCCCCCGCCACCGACCCCGGCGGCCGCACGGTGATCGAGGTCCCCGCAAAGACGCCCTGACCGGCGGAAGATCACGCGGAGGAGAAAGAGAGGACGCGGATGACGGATTCCATCCGCGTCCTCTCTTTTCGCCCGTGGGCGCGCGCAGAAAACCCGCCCCGGCCAAGCGGGGCGGGCTGATGCCGGAGCCGGTCAGCCGGCTACACGCACTGCACGCACTCCGTGGGCTCGTTGGTGCACGGCGCCACGCACGAGTTCTGGCTGTAGCACTGGATGAACGGCCGCGACTGCTGGTGCGCCTGTACCGTCCCGCGATCCTTCGGGGCGCCGGGGGTGACGGCGAACGTTTGCACCTGGAGCGATTCTGGTCTCAGCTGGATCTTCTTCACGACACCCTCCGCGAAAAAGGTTCACCCTCCGCGCCGCGGCGGTCGGACGCTCCGCCGCGGGTGGAAAGACAAAGCCCCCCGGCACGGCAAATCGTACCGGGAGGCTTCGTTCCGCTGGCGGGTCCGGATCCACCGTTTCGGCGTCGCCATTTGCGGCAACCGGATCCATACCCTTTCTCCCCTCGCTTCTCGCGTCGCTCGGGGTTGCCCCCTGGCCTGGAGGGCTTCGGCTGCGGCCAGCGACCTCCGCACCCGCTCCTCGCCGGCGCCGAACCGCCAGCGAGTTGAATCCATGTATGCGCGGCACCCGCATGGCCGTCAAGGCCTTCGATTTCCCTTCGGAACCAGGGGGAAAACGGTGGATCGGATCGTCCGCGATCCACCGCCGGCGGCGTATGCGGGAGATTCCCGGTTCGTCTCCAAGGCCGGCAGCAGGGGATCTGCCATCCCACGGCACGCCGGTTTCTCGCCACCTGAGCTGCCCGCGCCGGCAACTACTCCTCCGCCACCCTCCAGAGCTGCCCGTCCATGGGAGTGCCCGTGGCGCGCGGGCGCATTACCACGTCCCCGTCCTCCTCGCCGGTCAGGGCGTACCCGTTCAGTCTGCTCCGGATCACGAACCAGAACCCGTCGTACGCGTCCAGCTCCCAGAGCTGGTTGTCCGCATCGTTCTCCGACTTGCGCGCCCAGAGGATCAACCGCGCCCCTCGCTCGCGGTTCTCATGCTCGATGTCCAGCACCAGGTCCGTGCCCTCTACCCCGAGGTAGTGGAAGCCCTTGACCGACGACGGCACGGCGCGGAACCGCAGCGGGACGTAAAGGCGCGAGGCGTAGATCCGGCGCCCGGCCTCGGACCGGCCCACCACGTGAGCCCAGGAGCCCAGCCCGCATCGGAGACGGGCGTGGCGGCCGGGGTCGAGGTCGTAGCAGTAGCCGAGCCGGGCGATGTCCAGCCCCTCGAAGAGCCGCCTCCCGAGTCCGCTCAGCTCGTCGGTCAGGTTGTGCCCCGGGCGGGCGCGGCGACCGAATCCGGGGACCGGCTGAAAGCCCCGGTCCCGCCCCATCTGCCACTGCGCCCAGAGCCGGTCGATATTCGCGTGATGAAGGAAGAAGACGGGATCATCCGGCGAGGTGGGGACCCGCCCCATGGTGCCGCCCACCCAGTTGTGTACCTGTGCGTGCAGCCTCGGGTGTCCCACGTTCCCCTCCAGCACGTTGCGGAACCCGGCCGGGCTCTCCCGCGTCCACGGCTCGGTGTCGTAGAACTGCTGCGAGAGCGCCCCCTTCACCTGCTCCAGGTCCGGTAGAACGCGGGAGCGAGCCGATCGGCCCAGCGCGCGCACCAGGCTACCCCCGTTGTGCGTCACCCACTTTCCGGCCGCGAAGGGTCCGCTGGGAACGGGGTCCCCGCTCGGTCCCATGAAGTCGTCCTTCCACATCGGCGACGTCCGCCAGTCCAGTGGCTCGCTTGTCCAGTCCCAGTAGGGGATTCCGTACTCTGAAGTCTCCAGCACGGCGTGCATCTCCCGCTCGAACAGGTGCAGGAAGACGCGGTGCCACGGGAGGAAGGCGGGACCGTGGTGCGCCCCGTCCGTGGCGGCCTTGTGCAGCAGAACGAAGCGGTCGTAGACGCTCACCCCGTTCACGTGCTTGCGCTTCATCAGCTGTACCGCGCGGACGAAGTGGGCCCGGGCCGGTTCGCTGGTGGCGTAGTAGTGGCGTACGGTGCTCATCGCTGGTCGTGGCTCCCCCCGGCCGCGGAGCATGTGGCGTACGCAACGCGCGAGTTGGTGCCGGGATCGATGATCAGGACGGGCGGCGGGTACCCGGGGGAGCGGCGGCTGTAGGGGGAGAGGACTGGCTGGGACAGGACGGACGGACTCGGTTACAGGTGAAACAATGACGGATTTCGCGTTGCGGAGCAAGGAACTCGTTGCTCAGGTCGATAGACCGACCGCCCTCCTGAGCAGCAGGCCGCCGGTTCGAATCTGGCCGGAGTTGGAGGACGATCATGCGCGGCAGGATTCGCGGCGGCGGGCCCGGCGTGAGGAGTGGGATGCGGAACAGATAACGACCGCGGGACGGCTGGCTGCCATCCCGCGGTCGTATTGTGCAGTGCCCCCGGCGCGACTCGAACGCGCGGCCCCAGGCTTAGGAAACCGCTGCGGCTCGTAACGCAGGACGCATTAGGTAGGAGAAATCCAGCATTTATGCGGATTTTTCGCAATCCCAATGTTATTGGACGGCACCCGTTGTTACTGGCGTTGTTAGTGCGTTCTGTTACTGACGCGCGCAACTTGAGCTTACCCACCCGGTCCGCTTGTAAGCCTAGAATTACGCCCCGCCCTCGTTTCGTTCTTCTCTCGTACGCATGGCGTTCGACGCGGCCGAAGACTTGGCGCAGGGCGCGCTCGTCCGCATCCACCGGGCCCTCCCCAACATCGACGCGGCGCGGGCACACCCCTACATCGTGACGGTCGCGTACAACCTCGCCCGCACCGCGTACGCGCAGCGTGCGCGGCACAACCGGCGCACGGCACCGGAACAGTCCGCGGACGCGATCCCCGTCCCCACGGCGGCCGACAGGCACGCGCAGTATCGGGAGCTGGCCCGCGCTGTCCAGCGGGTCGCATCGGCGAAGATGCCGCAGACCCAGCGGGACGTGGTGCTGGGCCTGCTGCGCGGCGACACACCGGCGGAATCGCGCACCAGCTCGGCATCAGCGCGGTGACGGTCCGCACACGGCTCATGCGAGCGCGCGCCGTGCTCCACCGTGAGCTGCGCCCCTTTCTGGACGACGGCCCGGCGGACGATAGCCGGGTGAACGGGAGGAAACACCATGACACTCACGACCTGCCCCGACTGCGGGCACCGCGTATCAACGTCCGCCCCGTACTGCCCCGGCTGGGGGCGCGCGAGGGCTGTTTCCTCCGGACGATGAACGCCGGGTGCGGCTGCGCCGTGCTCCTCGTCGTCCTCCTCCTGCTTTTTATCACCTTCGCCTGACGTGGGATTTCGCCTGAAAGCCGTATAGTAGCACCACGCCACCTGATCCTACGGCCTTGACTGCACCTCAGGGCGTTGACTCCGTTCTTCGGCTGCTCGATTACGTTCTCCTGGTCGCAGCGCTTGTTCGCGGCGCATAACGGCGCCGGGCCTGTACCCTCGCAACCCTCAGATGGGGAGTCAGCAAAAGCAGGGATAGGGACCGCTGCAAGTGTCCCCGGCCTGTGTGCACCCATCGGTACCCCCACAGCCCCAATCGGTGGGGTAGGACCCACCGTTGTGACCGCGCACGGTCCCGGATTTCGCTGTACCGGAAGCCGAGGTGGCGAACGCCTCGACCTCCAGCTTTTCCACGTCCAAACGCAGCTTCATCTTCATTGTCGTCATCCTTTTTCTGCGGGGGCTAGATGCCGATGGGGCTCTTGGTTCCCTCAATGTGAACCATACGCGCAGAAGTGCGCAATAGTGGCGGGGGGCGGGCTTCGCGCGCCGTAAGCCGCCAACGGCGCGCCTAACGGCGCCACACAACTGGATGAAGCGCACCAAGGATTGGCTTGGTATCGACCTGCCGAGACTTGGCTATCACGCCGCCTTGGGACACGATGCAGAAGGGTGTACGACTACGTTGACCTTCCGACGCTAAAGGACGCCGTAGCGGCCTTGGAAGGCGACGCGGCGCCCCTGTCGCAGCCGCCCGCGCCGGTCCGGCGCCGCTCCATCCCCTTGGACGCGGGTACCCGGGGGAGCGGCGGCGGCTGTAGGGGGAGAGGACTGGCTGGGACAGGACGGGCGGACTGGGTTACAGGTGAAACAATGACGGATTTCGCGTTGCCGAGCAAGGAACTCGTTGCTCAGGTCGATAGACCGACCGCCCTCCTGAGCAGCAGGCCGCCGGTTCGAGTCTGGCCGGAGTTGGAGGACGATCATGCGCGGCAGGATTCGCGGCGGCGGGCCCGGCGTGAGGAGTGGGATGCGGAACAGAAAACGACCGCGGGACGGCTGGCTGCCATCCGGCGGTCGTATCGTGCAGTGCCCCCGGCGCGACTCGAACGCGCGGCCCCAGGATTAGGAATCCTGTGCTCTATCCACCTGAGCTACGAGGGCGATCCGGCGTAAAATCTAAGGAAATACGCGAATCGGGTCAACAGGAGCCGTACCGGGCCGCCGCCCCGGCCCGGCCGTGCCCGCACCGGACCCCAACGTGGTGGCCCGGCGGCTGGAGTCTGCGCCGATCCACCTCGCCCCCCGCGGCGCCACCGGCTGCGGGGTTCGTCGGTGCGCCGGTCCCGGCTCTTGGCGCCGCGGTTGGGGCACTCGGGAATCGTGCCGCGCTTCCTCACCCGAACGGTTTCGTTGCGGCGCGCGCGGTGGAGCGCCCCGCTCTCCTGCGCCTTCTTGCCCGCCGCCAGCTTCGCCTTCTGGTTCACGGAGCTGACGACCGGGGAACGCGCGCGGAGCCTGCCACCGCCATGCCACACCGGGTCATACCCGGCCGCGCGTCACTCCCTGCCCAGCCAGGCGTAGCGCAGGATGAACAGCGCGGCCAGCACGTACACCAGCGGGCTCACCTCGCGGCCGCGTCCGGCCAGCAGCTTGACGAGGGGATAGCTGACGAACCCCAGCGCCAGCCCGTTGGCGATGGAGAACGTGAGCGGCATCCCCACCACCGTCAGGAACGCCGGCACGGCCTCGGTGGGATCGTCCCAGCGGATGGAGAGCAGCCCCTTGAGCATCAGGCTCCCCACCAGCACCAGCGCGGGCGCCGTCGCCACGGCGGGAATGCTGGCCGCCAGCGGCGACAGGAACACCGCCAGCGCGAACAGCACGCCGGCCGTGACCGCCGTCAGCCCCGTGCGTCCCCCCTCCGCCACGCCCGTGGCGCTCTCCACGTACGCGGTCACCGTCGACGTCCCCAGCGCGGCGCCGGCCGTGCTGGCGATGGAATCCGCCAGCAGCGCCCGCTGCGCCCGCGGCAGCTCGCCGTCCGGCCGCAGGAACCCCGCCTGGTTCGCCAGGCCGATCAGGGTGCCCACCGTGTCGAACAGGTCCACGAAGAAGAAGACGAAGACCACGTGCAGCAGCCCCAGCGAGAGCGCCTTCCCCACGTCCATCTCCAGAAAGGTGGAGCGCGCGTCGGGGAGCGCGAGGATCGCCGTGGGCGGCTTGCCGATCCCGGCCAGGTACGCGCCCGCCGCGGTGAGCGCGATGCCGGCGATGATGGCGCTCTTCCACCCGCGGGCCATCAGCGCGGCGGTGACGACGATGCCGCCCAGCGCAAGGAGCGGCGCGGCGCCCGTGACGGGGCCCAGCGTGACCATCGTGGCCGGGCTGGCGGCCACGATCCCCGCGTTGCGCAGCCCGATGAAGGCGATGAACAGGCCGATCCCGGCGCCGGTGGCCAGCTTGAGGCCCAGCGGGATGGCGCGGATGGCGAGCTCGCGGATGCGCAGGAGCGTGAGGAGAACGAAGAGAATGCCGGAGAGAAAGACCGCGCCCAGCGCCGTCCGCCAGTCGGCGATGCCGCCCAGCACCACGGTGTAGGTGAAGTACGCGTTCAGCCCCATTCCCGGCGCCAGGGCGAACGGGTAGTTGGCCAGCAGCCCCATCAGGATGCTGCCGAACGCGGCCGACACCGCCGTGGCGAACAGCGCCCCCTCCACGGGCACGCCCGCCTCCCCCAGCATCTGGGGGTTGACGGCCAGGATGTACGCCATCGTCAGGAAGGTGGTGACGCCCGCCTCCACCTCCGTGCGCACCGTGGTCCCCGCCGCGCGCAGCCCGAACCTGCGCTCCAGCCATCCCTCGCCCCGCCGCGCCTGCGCCGCGTGCTCCATCGTCCGTATCCTCTGTTCGGCTCGGCCTCATCCGGAGAAACGCTCATCCTCCGGGGAGGATATTGGATACGGACAGGCCGATTCCGCCACCGTGCAGATGAAGCATACGAGCGCGACCCTCCCCTGGAGCCGGGCCGGAGAGGGTCGCGGAGGTGAGGCGATGGATGCGGATCGCCGCCGGCCGCCGGCGCGGATCAGCCGTCGTACTGGCCGCGCAGCTCGGCGACCCAGCCGGGCCGCGTGATGCCGCTCTCCTCGTAGCCCTGGCCCACGGCGTCCAGCACCGTCACGGCGACCTTCTGGCGCGGGGTGGCCGCGAGGTCGTGCACCAGCACGGCAAGCGCCGCGGTCGCGTCTTCCGCGCGAACGTGTCCCGATTGCACGGCGGCGTACCGCACGTACCAGCTCCGCAGGCGGCGCAGGGTGGGCGAGTAGGGCTCCGTGCCGTTGATAAAGTTCTTGAGCCCCATGGGGCTCAGCCCGATCTCGCGCGCCACGCCCCGCAGCGAGGTGTTGCGCACGCGCGCCGCGGCTACTTCGCGAATGTGCCGGATGGTCGCGCCGCGCGAGTCGTCAGCAAGCCGATCCTTCATCTCGTCGATCCTTCCAGGGAGGCTGGACCGGTGCACCCCACCCCGGTTCCGCTCCTAACATAATACCGAACAAATACCGAATCAAGACATCGTACGCACAGCAGGCAGACGTAGATCACCCATCAGCGACGTTTTTCGCGTACTGCCTGCATTCT
>DATABT010000111.1:0-3565 GCA_036259455.1 Longimicrobium sp.
GGAAGTCCTCGGCGCACTCGGCGGCGAGCTGCTGGCGCGCCGTGTCGGTGCGGTCGTCGTACCTCCACGAACGGTCGTCCTTCATCACGCGCAGGGCGATGGCCTGGAGGATGAGCGTAAGATCCCGCTTCGGGACCTTCACCAACTCCGCCGTGTCCTTGCCCCGGAAGTCGCCCAAGCCGAGCAGTTCGGCCGTGTTCCAGTAGAAGTTTGCCGGGGTCGAGCCGTAGGACTGGACCAGCGCCGCCAGCACTTCGGGGCTCCGAAGCTCCACCGCACCCGCCGCCTCCCGAAACGCGGCGCGGTCCTGCTCGCGGAGTCGGTCGGCACGTTCGCGGACGGCCCGCTCTCCCCCGGTCGTCGAACCCTTCAACGCCTCCGCGTCGCTGCACACCACGCGGAAGAGGCCGGGGCGGGGGGACTGGACGATGCGCACCACGTCGGCGGAAAGCTGGCTCACGTCCAGAATCCGGCTCGGGGGCGCCGTCTTGATCTCGGCGGCGGTGTGGTCGTCGGTGAGCACGTGTTCCCGCGCCTTCGGGCCGAATGCGGTTTCGGCTTCCTCCCAGGTCGGCACGGCGTAGCGGGGAATCGGCTCCGGCTCGGCCTGTGCCTTCGGCGCGGCCGTGGGGATCGTGCTCGGCTGAGTGCTGCCATCAGCGGCCGGGGCCTCCCCGTTCGCCTTCCCGTGGCCGTTCCCGTTGCCCTGGAGCGCCTTGCGCCGCTCGGCGCGCGCGGTCTCCTGCAGCCCGTCCCACACCTTCACGTTATAGCAGCGGGCGTGCGGCTTGATCGTGTCGTGAAGGCGGATCGTCGGCCGCTTGCACTCGCACGCGGCGTCGTGCGCGGCCTGCTCGAACAGGGGGGCCGTCTCGCCGGCATAGGAGACGGTCGGGTCCATCGAACGGCTCAGGTTCCGCGCGATCTGCCCCAGGGCGTTGCGGATGCGGTCGGCCGTCAGCCCCTCCCGCTTCAACTCGGGCCAGCGCCTATGCAGGGTCGCCCACATCTCGGACGCGGCGGGCTCCGGCACGCGGGCGTAGCGCGCCATCCCGTCGTAGGCGGTCCCCTCGGTCAGTTCGCCGCTGCGGAGCATCGCTTGCGCCCAATCGGGCAGGTTCAGGAGCGCCAGGCGCTTGCTCACGTACGCCTGTTGCTTCCCGGTCGAGGCGGCAATGTCCTCGACCTTCATTCCGTCCTTTTCGCGCAGGTCGCGGAATTGCCGCGCCTCGCCCAGGACGGACGGCCCTTCGCGCTGCCCGTTCTCCACCGTCGCGGCGATGCGCGCATCCCGAAGGCTGATGTTGCGGACGATCACGGCCAGCTTCGTCCCGGCGTACCCTGCGCCGGCGTCGCGGCGGCGGCCCGCGACGAGAAGCGTCTCGCCGTCCTCACCGCGCCGGGCGACGACCGGCACGTCGTTGCCGATCCCCAGGGGGTTGCGGGCGGCGAACGCCTCGCCGTCGCGGCGGTCTGCGCCGGCGTCATCGATCGCCCGTCCGTCTCCTGCGGGACGCCGAGCTGCACGCCCGCGCCGAGCGCGGACAGGAGCGATCTTAGACGAGCTCGAGCGTGCCGATGCCGAGTGTGAGATCCTCAGAGCCTACGAAGATCGCTTCCATGATGCGGATAAACGTGCAGCGATTCTCGAGGAGAAGCTGCGCCGCCAAACTGCATTCGATATCTTGTTTAGCGTGATGGTTGGCCTAGGTGGCGCCATTTTGGGGCTAGCGCCTCTGTTCTGGAGTGATCAGCCCAAGGGATGGTTGGCCCTGCTACTGGGGCTGGCCTTGATTCTAGGATCTACCGCCGGGAAGGTCGCGAAGAGATGAATATCGAAATCGTGCAGATCGTCGACCGAGGCACGCCCAACAACGAGCGGGTACACCTACGTGTACTCGCACCTACCGACTTACAATACTATTTGGTCGCGGATACGACGTATACTGCGAGTAACGCTATCTCAAACAAAGTGCGGAATACCTTTTGGTTCCCGCCTCATCCCGTTAGGGCGGGCGACAACGTCGTGTTAATCACCGGTGTCGGCACTCCGCAGCAACGGCCGAATGCCTATGGTGGTACAGACCACTTTTTTTACTGGAATCTCCAGCGCACCGTTTGGAACAACACAGTAGATTGTGCCGTGCTATTCGAGATCACAACTTGGAACACATCTCGGTACGAGTAGCGTCGAGAGTGGGCGGACAGAGGCCCGTGCCGTTGCCTGAACGCGGCCTAACAAATCGGTATATGGACTCCTCCCTCTCGGCCAGGGTCATCGTCGTGAGAGAGCATCCCTGACGCACGGCAGGGGACGGGCTGCAGTCGTATATACGGCCTCCGGTGTGGAGCCTCGCGGCTCCGGGCCAACATGAAATTCGCGCGCCCGGGTGCCAATCGCTGCAGCGGCCTCGAAGGCACGCGCTTGTTAACGGCTTTACCCCGGCGGCGGTCCGACCGCTCTGCCATGTGTGCGATGCTCTCTCCGCGCGCTGCCCCGGCGGGTCCCTTCTCCTCCTCGATCTACGTCGTTCCGTTCACCCGATCCACGTCGTTTCGTCGCTCGTCGCCCGCGCTTGGCTCAGGCGGCGGCGAGCTGGAGTGCGTGATCGCCGTCGAATTTGCGCTCGTGGCGCCAGACGGCCCATGCGATCCGCGCGAGCTTGTTGGCCAGCGCTACCGCCGCCCGGTTGGTGTGCCCCTCGCCTGCGCGTTCGAGCGCCCACGCCTGCAGATGCGTGAGCTTCCTGCCTGCGCGCCGGGCCCGCTCCGCACCCAGCAGCGCCGATCGCGCGCCGTGGATGAGCAGCGTGCGCAGGTACGGGTCGCCCTGCTTGGTGATCCTGCCGAGGCGCCGGCGTTCGCCGCTGGACTTCTCGCGCGGGGTGAGCCCGAGCCAGCTGGCCAGGTGCCGGCCGCTCTTGAACGCGTGGACGCTGCCCACGCTGGCGTACAACGCGGTCGCGGTGAGCACGCCGATCCCGGGGATCTGGAGCAGCGTGCGGATGACCGGCTCCTCCTTGGCGATCCGCTCCAGCTCCTCCTCCACGGCCTCGATGCGCCGCTCCAGCTCACGCACCTCCTCCCAGAGCAGCGTCACCATCCTGCGGATCCGCTCGGGAAGCCGCTCACGGTTGCGCTCCAGGACCTGGTGCAAGTCGGTGAGGAACCGCTCCGCGCCCAGCGCGCAGGTGACGCCGAGTTCCCGGAGCATCCCACGCATGCCGTTGATGCGCGCGGTACGGGTGGCCATCCATTGCGACCGCACGCGGTGCAATGTCATGATCGCCTGCTGCGCCTCGCTCTTGACGGTGATGCCGTGGATCCCGGCGCAGCGGTCCGCTTCCAGGATCGCCTCGCAGTCGGCGCGGTCGGTCTTGTTGCGCCGGCGGTAGGGCGTGACGTAGTGGGGCGGGATCAGCTTCACTTCGAAGCCAAGGCCGATCAGCAGCCGAGCCCAGTAGTGAGAGCCCGAGCAGCCCTCCATCACCACGCGGCAGGGCTCGCGCGTGCTCCAGAAGCGCTCGAACTGGTGGCGCGTCATGCGGCGGCGCTCCTGGATGCG
>DATABT010000112.1:0-5704 GCA_036259455.1 Longimicrobium sp.
GCCATGGGAATCCTGCACGGGCTGAGTTCCGTGCAGGCGCCTCCTTCGAAATGACAGTTCGGCGTCGGGTCTGTTTACCTGCAACAGAATCGACGAAGAACCAGATAACGCGGCAGGGGAGCGATGCGAGCTCCGCCTGCCGCTTCGCTTTGCGGGGCCGGGCCGGGGCCGGCCCACCAACCGCGCGTTCAGCGTCAGCCGGTAGACGCCGGGCGCCTCCCACGGCCGAAAAGGCTGCGGCGCAGGATGGCGCGCGCAACGGCGAGGCGTGGATCTGCCCCGGTGTCCCGCCGTCCAGCCCGGGCCTGCTCTTCCTGATCGCAATCGGGGGGGTCGATGTGCCCGGGCGCAGACCCGCGCCGCTCCGCCGCCATCCTGCCCCTCCAGAAAAATTCGGATCCCGTCCCCTCGCCGGCAGCAACCCCTCTGCCAGGGGACGCCGACGTCCTGCCTACACATTCCGGTCCGCACCCGGCCGTCGAAGCCGCACCGATCCTGCACTTCGAACCTCCCCAGGCGTTTGGGGGATTTGCGAGCCGGGCGTGCGGAGGGGGGCGTCCGCGCGGGACTGACATTCGCCCATCAGGCCACTGCCTCTGCCGTTGAAGCAAGTGACTCGCGGGCCTGGGCCGTGATCTCGTAGCTGCGCAGGCGCGCTGCGTGGTCGTACACCTGCGAGACGATCATCAGCTCGTCGGCACCGGTGCGGGCGATGAACGACTCCAGCCCCGCGCGCACCGTCTCCGGCGCGCCTGCGGCGGTGCACTGCAGCACCTCGTCCAGCATGGCGCGCTCGTACGGGTGCAGCGTCTCCAGAAAGTCCTCCGACGGCGGACGCAGCTGCGTGGGCTGGCCCCGCCGCAGGTTCAGAAACGCCTGCTGGGTGGAGGTCATCAGCAGGCGCGCCTCCTCGTCCGTATCCGCCGCGAAGACGTTGAAACCCAGCATCACGTACGGCTTGTCCAGCTGCGCGGAGGGCTCGAAGCGCTCGCGGTACACGTCGATGGCCTGCATCATCATCGCCGGCGCAAAGTGGCTGGCGAAGGCGTAGGGCAGCCCCAGCGCCGCCGCCAGCTGCGCGCCGTACGTGCTGGATCCCAGGATCCAGACCGGCACGTTCAGCCCCGCGCCGGGGATGGCCCGCACGCGCATCCCCGGCTCGTCGCGAAAGTAGGCCATCAGCTCCACCACGTCCTGCGGAAAGCCGTCCACCTCGCTGGCCAGGGTGCGGCGCAGGGCGCGGGCGGTGGCCTGGTCGCCGCCGGGCGCGCGCCCCAGCCCCAGGTCCATGCGGCCGGGATACAGCGACTCCAGCGTACCGAACTGCTCCGCGATCACCAGCGGCGAGTGGTTGGGGAGCATGATGCCGCCCGCGCCCACGCGAATCGTGGACGTCCCCGCGGCCACGTGGCCGATGACGACGGCGGTGGCGGCGCTGGCCACGCCGGGGATGGAGTGGTGCTCGGCCAGCCAGAAGCGGCGGTAGCCCCAGCGCTCGGCGTGCCGCGCCAAGTCCAGCGAGTTGCGGAACGACTGCGCCGCGGTGCCGCCCTCCACGATGGGCGCCAGGTCCAGCACGGAAAACGGAATGGGTTCCGGCATCTGCCTCGTCCAGACGGAGTAAAATCCGAACCGCCCGCGGCATTCGGGCCGCGTGCGGTTCTTTCCGGCGGGTGATACACCCGTTCGCCCGGGCGGGTCGCGGGATGGAGGGACAGGTTACAGGTTGCGGGGGATGAGGAGCGGATCACCCGCCGGGCGTTGCCGTCCGTTCCCTGTCCGGCGTAACCTGTCCCGCGTTCCCTTCTTTTGCTCCAGCCGCCGATGCCCGCGCCCGATCCAGCCCTGCACGTCGCTCTCTACGAGCCGGAGATCCCGCCAAATGCGGGGAACGTAGCGCGGCTGTGCGCCGCCACGGCTTCGCCGCTGCACCTGATCGGGCGGCTGGGCTTTTCCTTCGCGCATCCCCGGGCGAAGCGCGCGGTGATGGACTACTGGAAAGACGTGGACGTGCGCCGCCACGTGGCGTGGGAGGACTTCGCCGAGGCGGTAGACGGGCGGCGCGTCTGGATGCTGACGACGAAGGCGGCGCGGACCATCTGGGAGGCGGAGTTCGCGCCCGGTGACGTGCTGCTGTTCGGCCCCGAGTCGCGCGGGCTGCCCGATGAGCTGCTCGCCGCCGCGCCCGAGCGCTGCCTGCGGATCCCGATGGTGGACGGCGCGCGGTCCCTGAACCTGGCGACGGTGGCAGGGGTCGCGCTGTACGAGGCGCTTCGGCAGACGGGCGGGGCAAGGGCTTGATCAGCGAATCCGGAGAAAGCGACCTCGGTTTCCTGAGTCATTCGGCGCTGCGCGCACCCTGTGAAAGCCGCTCGCGCCGCGGCTGTCATTTCGAAGGCGGCGCCGCGTGCTCGCTGCCGGTGCAGGAACCCGTGGCGCCGACTGAGAAATCTACTCGCCCGGGCAGGTGCCACGCCTCGCTCGACGGACCTCGTCCGGATTCCTTTCTATTCAGGGAGGCGCCGCGCCACCCCGTCTCACTCGCGGAAGGACGGGCGCCGACCGAAGGATCTTGCCCGCGGAACCGGGAGGCGGCTCTCTGCCACGGACCCACCCTCCCGGATCGGGTGAGGAGATCCTTCGGTCGCGCCCATGGAGCAGTGCCCGGGCTGGCTTCACGCGGGCGCTCCCTCAGGAAAACAACTGGAGGCGAAGGGTGGGTAAGACCGAGGACGCGGAGGCGTGATGTTTTTGCTAGCGCCGCGCAGGGCGCGGCGAGCAGGCGAGGGTGTCGGGCGGGGGCTTGCCCCGGCCGCGGTGCCAGCGGCGGCAGGCGCGCAGCGAGTCGCGCGGAAGCACGGCGGCGCGGTAGCGGTCGCCGCCGGTCCGCGCGTACGCCACCCGCTGCCCCGGACGCAGGCGGCGTAGCTGCTCCTCGTTCACGTCGACGTGCAGCGGGTAGCCGTACTCGCCGCGCAGAACGACGTAACTGCTCTCGTTTCTCCAGCGCTCGCGGCGATTGGGCGGAAGGCTGTCGACCGTGGGCCACGCGGGCGGCGTCATCCAGGTGCCGGCCAGGCGCAGCGTGTCCACCGGCGCCCATCGCGGCGCGCGGTAGGTGTAGTACGTCGCCATCACCGGCACCTTGCGGTAGACGGGCTTCCTTTCCGTCACCGTCTCGTACACCGTCTCCTCCTCGTACACGGGGACGGAGACCCGCTCGCTGCGGGTGACCGTCTCGTACTCGGGCTCGGTGCACTCCACGTCTTCGAAGTAGCCGTTGCCCAGGTCGCGCGTTCCGCAGGTGTAGGTGCGCGTGCCGGTCTGCTCGCGCTCCGACACGGTGCGCGTCTCGTCGCGGTAGCCCTGCAGCACGCGTCGCGTACGCGGCACCTCGCGCTCCACCGTCTCGTACCCGGCCAGCTCGTCGCGGTACTCGCGCACCCGCTCCGAGCGCACCACGTCGGTGGCGCTGTCCGGCAGCTCCCATCCCTCGCCCGCGATTATGCCGTGCTCTTCGAGCACGATCAGCCGCTCCCACACCACGGCGTCGACGATGGCGGGCTCCGGCTCCGGCGTGCGCTCGAAGTCCATCTCGCCGATCATCCCGGCGACCACGATCATCCCCATCACGCCGGCAAGGCCCCATCCCACCTTGCGCCGCAGCGGCATCGACGGCTCCTCGCCCTCGAACAGCCCGAGGGCATCGGACGCCGGATCGGACGCGGATCCTGCCGGCGCCCCGCCTCGCCCGGACGGCGGCGGCGCGGACCCGCCGGAAGCCGGAGGCACGGACCCCCGGGGCGGTGGAGGTGTGGACGTGGATTCGGTGGATGCGGGAGGCGCGGACTCTCTGGATGCCGCGGCGGATGCGTCGGGTTCCCCGTCCTCCGGGCGCGGGGTTTCCGCGAGTGTGTACTCGACGACGGGCTGCACGCTCTCCACCTCGTACGCGGCGCCGCAGCCGGCGCAGGCGTGGAGCGTGGCGCGATTGCCGGCGCCGCACCGGGCGCACACCCAATCCGCGCCGGCGCGTGCCTCCGCCAGCCGCTCCGGGTCGGTGACCACGGGCTCTCCTTCGGCCAGGTAGAAGCGCGTTCCCGCCGGGCGCGGCATGCCGCAGCCAGGGCAGTTGACGTGGCGGCCGTAGATGCGTGTGCTGCCGCAGCTGGAGCAATCCCAGCGGCCTTCGCGGATGGCCATGATTGTCAGAGAGCGGGGTAGCGCAGGCGGGACCGGGCGGAGGGCGTCCGGCGAGAGGACGAGCGTGGTACACGAAATTGTAGCAGGAGTTGCGCGCGGGCAAGAGCGCGGTCACGTTGCCGGCGGTCCGCTCCACGCTCGTTCCTCGCGGAGAGGGGAGCACTTCGACCGCGCGCCGGGGAGATGGAGCGCCTCAGGGAGCGGGGAGGGACCGAGGTGGATGATGTGCATGGGAGCTCGACTCCGGGGACGGTTGATCGACTGCGCGCGGCGCGGGAAGTGTCACAAAAGCTGCCGAGGCACCGCCGGACGGGCACGTGCGCGTGACGATCAGTCCTCGATGAACCAGACGTTTCGGATGAGGCCTTCCCGCACCTCGTAGATGATGACGCTGACGTGCGGATCGTCCGCGGGGAGCCCGACGACGTACTCCTCGTCGATCACGTAGGCGCCCTTCACGATGCGCTCGCGCACCGTTGCGTGCAGCCGCGAGGCTTCGGGATCGGAGAACAGCTCGGTGTAGTGCGCGCGGATGCGTGCCGCGCCGTTGAAGGTGGTGTCCGAGGGATATGCCCAGTGGATGGCGTCGGGCGCGTAGGCCGCCATGAACGCGTCCACGTCGCGCCCGTTGAACGCATCCACCTGCGCCTGCACCACCCGCTCCGCCTCCGTGATCGCCGGTGCGGACGGCCTCCTTTCCACCCGCATGGTGCACGCGGCGAGCAGGAGGATGGGGATGATCGGGAGGATGCGCATCGTCGGCGTCAGGCGGGGGAGGAGGGGAAAACCGCGGGCGCCGCAAAAGGTGAGATCGTGGCTCGATGGTGGCAAGCGCGCCGTTTGCGCGGGCGCCCGAGAAGCCTGAGCCCCGTTCTGCGAGGACGAGCGGAGACGGGGCTTGTGGCCCTTCGAGCCGCGGCTTCAGCCGCCCTCACTCGCCCGGGACGGGCGACGATCATCTCCTGAAACATCACCGAAACAAAACGCCGACTTCGCGTTGACACCGCGCGGACCCTCCGGTATGTTGGCGCCACCGTCGGCCCCAGGATGCAGCACGCACGCGGACCGTTTTGACCGGCGGCCGGAGAACACTCGCACATCGGCCTGAAGATGATAGACAAGATCACGGTGGTTGGGGCGGGCAACGTGGGCGCGACGGCCGCCCAGCGCGTCGCCGAGAAGGAGCTGGCGCGCACGGTGGTGCTCATCGACATCGCCGAGGGCATTCCCCAGGGCAAGGGGCTGGACCAGTGGGAGTCGGCGCCCATCGAGGGCTTCGACACCCGCGTGATCGGCTCCAACGGCTACGAGGAGTCCGCCGGCAGCGGCATCTACATCGTCACCGCCGGCATCGCCCGCAAGCCGGGGATGAGCCGCGACGACCTGCTGAACACCAACGCCGGTATCGTGCGCCAGGTGTGCGAGAACATTGCCCGCGTGTCGCCCGACGCCATCATCATCATGGTCAGCAACCCGCTGGACGTGATGTGCTACGTGGCCA
>DATABT010000113.1:0-10543 GCA_036259455.1 Longimicrobium sp.
CCCTATTCCCTATTCCCTATTCCTTATTCCCTATTCCCTATTCCCTATTCCCTATTCCCTATGCCCTATGCCCTACTCCCTGCCCTTCCGCAGTTCCGCTCAGTAACCGGGATTCTGCGCCAGGTTGGGATTCGTGGCCATGTCGCTGGCCGGGATGGGATACAGGTTCAGGTGCGACGGCGAGGCCGTGCCCGCCGGCTGATTGCGGTTGCCCTTGAAGGTCCACAGGTACGTGCCGCCCGTGAACCGGCCGAAGCGGATCAGGTCCGTGCGGCGGTGCGCCTCCCAGAACAGCTCCCGCGCGCGCTCGTCCAGGATGAAGTCGAGCGTGAGCTGCGCCGCCGTGATGTCGCCGCTGTTGTCGCCGTAGGCACGGCGGCGGATCTGGTTCACGTAGTCCAGCGCCGTGGCCGCGCTCCCCCCGCCGCCGCGCAGCACCGCCTCGGCGTACATCAGGTACGCGTCGGCCAGACGGAACATGGGAAAGTCGGTGTCGGTGTACCCCAGGTCGGAGCCGGGCTGCCCCGTGCTGGTGACGTTGCGGTACTTGGGCGCCGTGAACCCCTCGTTGAAGCGGTCCACCGCCGTGATGTTCAGCGTCTGGCCGTCGGTGTAGAAGATGTCCGCGCGGCCGTCGGCGCTGGAGGCGCCGCCCGGGAACTTGGACACCAGCTCCGGCTTGGCCCGCAGCCCCCACCATCCACCGTCGATGCCGTATGCCGCCGGCGACATGGACCCGCCCACCGAGGCGTGGATCAGGAACGTGGTCCCGCCGAACGTGCGCGTGTTGCGGCCGTCGAAGGGCACGGCGAAGATCATCTCCGGCGACGTGTGGTTGTCGGCCAGGAAGATGTCCTGGTAGCGGTCGTCCAGCTGGAACCTGCCGGTGGCGATCACCCGCTCCGCCGCCTGCCGCGCCTCGGCGTAGCGGGCGGTGCCCGTGTACACCTGCGAGTTCAGGTACAGCTTGGCCAGCACCATGTCCACCGCCGCCTGGCTGGCGCGGCCGTACTGGTTGGACCCGGCCGCCGGGATCTCCGGGCGCACCGCGTTCAGCTCCGACACCACGAAGTCGAACACCTCCGACCGCGAGCGCTGCGGCGGCGCGTTGGCCCCCAGGTTGTCCGTCTCCAGGACGAACGGCACGTTGCCGAACAGGTCGATGGCGTGCCAGTAGCTCAGCGCGCGCAGGAAGCGGGCTTCGGCGCGGTAGGTGGCCACCTCGGCCCGCGTCTCGGCGCTCTCGCCGCGCTCCGAAAGCTTGGCGTCGGTGGTTTCCCTGAGGAACTCGTTGGCCAGCGCCACCTGGAAGAAGATCCGGTAGTACATGGCCTGCACGAACTGGTTGGCCGTCCCCCACTCCTGGCTGTTCATCTCGGGGAGGTCCTTGTCGCCCCACGCGATCACCGCCTCGTCCGTGGGCAGCTCCTGCAGTTGCCACCACTGGCGGATGTACTGCGAAAAGCCCTCGTCGATGCCGGCCACGTCGCCGTCGCCGGCGCCGCCCTCGCCGCGCATGCCGGTCACGGCCAGGCCGGCATACAGCTTGGCCAGGAACGACCGGTACGCGCCCGGCTCGTTGAAGATGTTGCCCCCCGAGACCTCGCTGCGGGGGTAGGTGGTCAGGTCCGTGCACGCCGGCACCGCTCCCAGCAGGAGCACCGCCGCGGCGACCGTCTTAACCGCTCGGGTATTCATGGCTTTGCTTGCTCCGTTCGTTCAGGCGGCGCGTCAGAACCCGACGCTGACGCCGGCGGTGAAGGTGCGCGAGCGCGGATAGATGGTGGCGTCGATGCCGTTGAGCCCCGCCTCGGGGTCCAGGCCGGTGTAGTCGGTGATGGTGAACACGTTCTGCACCGTGCCGAACAGCCGCATGCTCTGCAGCCCGCGGAAATTCGGGACCGTGTAGCCCAGCGTCAGGTTGTCCATCCGCACGAACGACGCGTCCTCCACGTAGATGTCGGAGAAGTACTGCGGCCGGGTAAAGCCGGTCTCCAGCACCGACGCGTGCAGGTTGGTGACGCCCGCGTTGGTCACCAGCTCCGCGTAGTTGCCGCGGAACGAGGCCAGGTTGTTGTACACGTAGTTGCCGAACTGCGCCCGTACGGTAAAGCCCAGGTCCACGTTGCGGTAGCCGAACTGCGAGCTGTGGCCGAACGTCCACTTCGGCGCGGGGTTCCTGTACACCACCCGGTCCAGCTCGTCGATCTTCTTGTCGTTGTTGATGTCCTCGTACATGTCGAGGTCGTTGTCGGACGAGATGGGGTTGCCGCTGGCGTCGCGCTTGTGGCGCAGCACCAGGAACGAGTTCACCGGCGAGCCCGGCTGCAGCACCTGGATGTTGTTGCCCACCGCGCCCAGGATGCTGCCGGTAAAGATGCGCGCCCCCGACAGGTTCAGCGCGTCGATGCTCAGCAGCCGGTTGGTGTTGGTGGCCGCGTTGAAGTTGGCGTCCCAGGTGAGGCCGCCCAGGCGTTCGCCGTTCAGCACCCCGGCGTTCAGGCTGAACTCGAAGCCCCGGTTGCGCACGCTTCCCACGTTGGTGAGGATGCGGTTGCTCACGTACGACCCCGCCGGCACCGTGACCTCGAAGAGCAGGTCGTCGGTGTCCTTGACGTAGTAGTCCACCGCGCCCGACAGGCGGCCGAAGAGGGCGTAGTCGAAGCCGATGTTGAACGAGGTGGTTTCCTCCCACTTGATGGTGGGGTCCACCGCGCGCGGGCGGATGGTGGTCACGAACTCGTCGCCGAACTGCGCGCGGGCGTACGCGTCGCTGATGCTGTAGGCGCCCACCCACAGGTAGTCGCGGAACTCCTGGTTGCCGTTCACGCCGTAGGAGCCGCGCACCTTGAGGTCGTCCAGCCACCCCATCCCCTGCATGAACGGCTCTTCCGACAGCCGCCATCCCAGCGCCACCGCGGGAAAGGTGCCCCACTGGTTGTCGGGGCCAAAGCGCGAGCTGCCGTCGCGGCGCACGCTCAGGGTGAGCAGGTACTTGTCGGCCACCGTCATGTTCACGCGGCCGAAGAACGAGGCCAGCCGGCTCTCGCGCACGCTCAGCGAGGAGCTGATCACCTGCGCGTCGGCCAGGCCGGCGGTGCCCAGCGCGTTCACCAGCAGCCCGCGGCCCTGCAGGAACGGATAGTCGCCGTTGCGCCGCTCGTACGAGTAGCCCGCCGTGGCGTCGACGTCGCTGTTCAGGAAGCCCAGCCGCCCCGTGTAGTTGCCGAACGCGTCGATGACGCCGGTGGTCTCGCGCGGGTTGGAGCGGTTCACCGTGCCGGTGCGGCACTCCGGCGCGCCGGCCGGGCGCACGCACGGCGCCGGGTCCTCGATCTGCCCGCGAAGGGTCGAGGGCCAGAAGCCCCGGCGCTCCGACGCGCCCACGTCATACCCGCCGCGCAGCGTGCCCGAGAGCCCCTCCAGGAAGGGCAGCTCGTAGCGCGCCTCCAGGTTGGCGATGGCGCGGTAGGTGGTGCCCTCTTCCCGCGCCAGGTCCAGCTCGGCGATGGGGTTGTTGGGGGCGGGCTCGTTGTCGGCGAACTCGAAGTAGTCCCCGTCCTGGGTAAAGATGGGCTGCGTGGGATCGAACGCCAGCGCGGTGCCCAGCACGCCGCCCGGGGTGAACCGGTCGTCCGTGCGCGAGCCGCGCAGGTTGGCGCGAATGCCCAGCCGGTCGCCGAAGAGCGAGTGGTTGTAGCTCAGCGCCGCCGACACGCGCTCCATCTCCGAGCCCCGCAGCACGCCCTCCTGGTCCAGGTAGCCTAGGGACAGGCGATAGTTCATGTCGGTGCCGCTGCCGTTGATGGCCGCCTGGTGCTCCTGCCCGGCCGCGTCGCGCAGCACGGCACTGCGCCAGTCGGTGCTGGCGCTGCCCAGCCGGCCCACCTCGGTGGGCTCGTACTGCTGCACCGCCGCGCGCAGCTGCTCCGCGTTCAGCATGTGCGCGTCGCCAACGGCCGACGAGTTGGAGAAGGAGGTGCTGTACTCCACCGCCGGGCCGCGCGCGGCGCCGTTCTTGGTCTCGATCAGGATCACGCCGTTGGCGCCGCGCGAGCCGTAGATGGCCGTGGAGGCGGCGTCCTTGAGCACCGTGACGCTGGCGATGTCCTGCGGGCTGATGAAGTTGAGCGGGTTGCGCCCCGCCGACAGGCCGCCGCCCGCGGGGAGCGGAACGCCGTCCACCACGAAGAGGGGCTCGCTGCTGGCGTTCACCGAGGTGCCGCCGCGAATGCGCAGGTTGGTGCCGCCCCCCGGCTCGCCGCTGGTCACCACCTGCACGCCGGCCACCTTGCCCTGGATGAGCTGCTCGGGGCTCACGATGCGGCCGGTGTTGAACTCCTCGGCGCTCAGGCCCTCCACCGCGCCGGCCACGTCGCGCGAGCTGCGCGTGCCGTAGCCGATGGCCACCACCTCTTCCAGCAGCAGCGTCTGCGGCGCCAGGGCAAGGTCCACGGTGGACGTCTGCCCCGCGGTGACCGTCACCTGCCGCGTGACCGTGCCGTACCCGATGCGGGTGGCGCGCAGCGTCTGCGACCCCGCCGGCACGCCCGTGATGGTGAAGCGGCCCTCGGGGCTGGTCACCGCCTGCCGGGCGGCCACGTCCGCCCCCGCGGCGAGCACGCTCACGGTAACGCCGGCCAGGGGCTCCTGGGTGGTGCCTTCCACCACCCTCCCCGTCACGGTGCCGGTGCTTTGCGCGCTCAGCCCCGCCGCCCCCAGCAGGCCGGCGAGGAGCGCTGGTATGAACTGACGACCGAGTGGCATGGCTCTGACCTCTCTGGGTGGGGAGTGGTACATCACCCCCGCCGGCGCATGCGGGCCGGGGCGGTGCGGAGTCCCCCGCCGGGGGCACGGGCGCGGCCGCGGAGGCGGCGCGCGCGGGCTGATCCCGGCGGAAAGACCGGCGCGCGGGCGCCCAGGGGCGGCTCCGCGGGCCGTGGATGCGTTTGTCAAAATTTCAAACTAATCCTGCGCGGCGGACGGTCCGGAAGCCGTGCAGGGGCCCTGCGGTGCAACGATCTATATTGTTAACAAACCCGACAAATACGGGACGATAGGTGACCGCTTTGCTGTGCCTGGCTCTGGTCGTACGATGGATCGGGTCCTGGTATGCGGGACGGAGACTGCGGAACTCGGGATGGAGATTGGCTGAGTGATTGGTATCGTAATCTTCCAAACTCACTCTGTCAACAGCTTCACGCATGAACCTTTGGGCAAACGGTTACCCTTCGGCGACACCTCCGCGACGTGCCCCCTCCCCGCCGATTCCCCAGCCGTGAAGCGCAGGAACGCGGCGCGCCTCTGCGCACGCGCCATGTTCCCCCGCGGAGCGGGACATGGAGACCCGGAGTAATTCGTAAAGAAGTCTTCCAATTCAACCCGCTTCGGAGGCGGTTGGCCTGCCGAGGGATACGATTTCCCCGCGCCGCCAACGAATGGTGTGACGCCGACGACGCGGAAGAACACAGAGAGAGGACGCGCGGTCCCTTGCTATCGTGCGGCTTCCGCCGCACCCCCTTCGACATGCTTCATCCCTCTCGAGCTTGGTCAGCCTCCGGAGCCGGAGCCCGGCATACATGCGTACGTAGCCATCGACTTGATTCCGTCCTTGTCCCTCGATTTTTGACCCATTGACGAAAGCACAACGCGGCAGGGGACCGTGTCGCCCGCTACGAGTCCAGGGATGCGCCGGTGCATGCTGCCGCGCTGGAGCGAATCGGCTTCGCTGTTCGAACGGCCGAGGACGTCGTACAGCGGGTGGAGGTCGGCATGGGTGGAAGAGATTACGGAGTCCGCCTCTCCCGGCGGCAGATGCCGGAGCTCGCCCGCCGGGATGTGCGCGAGAAGGAGCCACGTCTCGCCCGGCGGGAGCGGAACCCGGACGGCAGACTGCCCTTGGCGCTCGAACACCAGAGACGGGGTGTCGAGCGCCATCATCTCCCAGACCAATACGTTGGCCAGCCGGTGCGTCTGCGCAGGCTGTGGCATCCCCTGCTGATCGACGGGGGTGTACGTCCACTCCGCCAGCTTACACGCAAGGCTGTCGACGAGTTGCCCCGATAGAAAGGTGACGGGCGGGTGACTCTTTTTCCCCGCATGGGTGGGAAAGACCCTATAATCCCCGCCGGAAATCTCTGTCAGGCTCAACAGGCCGCTGGTGCTGACCGGCGGCATGCCAGCTAGCGTGGTGGTGGCCGGAGATCCCCCGGCGCCCACCGGCGCAAGCGTCCAGTGCTTCAGGTTCACATAGCAGATGGTGTCCGGGTGGGCGGCAGTGCCTCCGTTGTCGCAGAAATTCGTAGGAAGGGTTACGCCCTGCGGCACGGCGAAACCTAGCCGGGCGGCATGCCCGCCGACGTTGCGCGGCAGGTAGACCTTGAGCTCGTTGCCCGTCGTTGGCGGAACGATCAGCAGCAGCCCGGTCATCTGCACGAACACGGTGGACTTCGTGGAATCCGTGGCGACTCGCACCTGTACGGCTCCGCCGGTATCCTTCTGCGCCTCATCACCCCCATCGCCCCCGCCGCCACACCCCGCCAACAGAGTGCAGCCGGCGAGCAGGGCGGCCGCGGCCTTACCAATCTTCGATCTCATAACCGTTTCTTCCGTTCAACCGAGTGGGACTTCGTACGCAGGACGCGTACATGGATGTGGACAGTGCTTGACAGATTGCGAGTGGGGAGGGCACAACTGTCCTTCTCGGTCACGGACGGCCCGCCTGCTCCGCACTCACCCAGGCTCCTTGGACACCGGCATCAGCGCGGCAGGGGCCCTGATCTACGTCCACGCAGGCAGCCGGGCCGCCGGCACGCGTCAACTTGGATGGGTATGCATCATCATTTTCCCGCGTAGCGGAAGCCGGCCCAGGCGGCGGGGGTGCGCAGCGCGGGATCTTCTGAATGCAGCAGGGCCAGTTGCGCGGCGCGGAGGGAGCGGGGACCGTCGTGCGACTGGCGATACGCGCGATGAAACCGCGTCATCAGCGCGGCCGTCCATCGATCATCCACCTCCCACGTGCTGCCGATTGCGCCACCCGCCCCCGCCGCCAGCAGTGCGCCGGACAGGCCGGTGAACCCGCCCGCCCGGCTCGTACCAGAGCGCACGGTGCGGCAGGCGGAGAGCACCACCAGCCGCATGCGGCTCAGATCCAGCCGCGCGAGCTCGGCGGCGGTGATCCGCCCCGCGCCCGACGGGTGTGCCGCCGGCGCCAGCACCAGGTACGAGCGTTCCGGGCGCTGGTCGTCGAATACGGCGTGACCGGCAAAATGGAACACGCCCGCGCGCGCGAGGGCCGACCGCAGGGCGGAGGGCGAGGCGCGCGGTCCCTCCAGCAGCGACGCGCCCGGGTAGCTGGGCACGATGGAATCCACCTCCGCCCGCGCATGCGCCAGACGTTCCAGCAGCGGATGCTCGCGCGCATCGTGCGCCGGGTCCGCCACCAGCAGCACGCCGTCCGCCCGATCCCCTGGCTGCGTCCGCCGTGCCTCGGCCAGGCTGACGGCAAAGCGAATCGGCCGGTCCTCCACCAGATACCGCCCGCGCCGCGCGTCGTGCAGCGCGGCGAAGGGAACGGCCGCGATCTCCCCGTCCGCCACGACCACCAGCGGCGTCCCGGTGTCCAGCCGCGCCTCCACCGGGCGGACGAGCCAGTCGTACAGCAGTGATAGCCCGGGGCGCACCTCCACCTCCGTCGCGCCACGCTGCAGCCGCGTCTCCACTTCCTGGATGGTACGCGCGAGCCGCACCGTGTCCAGCACGGTCCGCGACACGTGGACGCCCCCGGACGAGACGGTCCACGTCAGCAGCGTGTCGGCGATGCGCGCGTATTCGATGGCGGTTTCGCCCAGCGGCGCCGCGACGGCGACATCCCCGTCCAGCGGCCGGCCGGTGCCCGCCAGCGAGGCGCGCGCGCGGTCCATGTGTCGTAGCGCCGCGTCCGTGCGGCCAGCCGCAAGCTCCAGCAGGACCACCCGGTCGACCACGGCCCGCGCGGCATCAAAGACCGCTGCCCGGCGCGGCTCCAGTCCGATCTCCTCGCGCCGCCGGTCCAGCATCCGGACGGCGTCCTCCAGGCGCCGCAGCGCGCCGGCCGCGTCCCCCGCCAACAGCCGCGCCTCCGCCGCCGCGACGAGCACGGGAAGGACGCGATAGGTAAACTGCGCGCCGGCATAGTACGCGGCGGCCGAGTCCAGCCGGCGCGTGGCGCCCACGGCGTCCGCGTGCAGGGAGAGCAACGCCTGCACCTCGGCCAGGTTGGCCGCCATCCATCCCCGTGCACCTGGTTGGTGGATGCGCGGCACCAGCCCTCGCGCCGCGTCCACGTCCGTCCGCGCGCCGGAAGGGTCGCCCGCGGTGGCGAGGTGCCGCGCGCGCTTCAGCCGCGCCTCCGCCGCGAAGAACGGGTCGCCGGTGCGGGTCCCCACCCCCACCCCTTCGGCCATGGTACGGACGGCGGAGCGGTTGAGCCCGTCCGCGGCCATGGCGTCGGCGGAGGCGGCGAGCACGCCGTGAAGCCGCACGGAAGCGCGGTACGGGCGCAGCCGCTGAAGGCCCGCGTGCATGGCAGCGTAGCCGGAGTCCGGCTCGCCCAGCAGAAAGTGCTTCTCGGACGCCAGGCTGAGCACGGCACCCTCGTTCTCGCGCTCACCCGTCCGCGCAAAGAGCCGCGCGGACGCCTCCGCGTTTCGCAGCCCGGCCTCCCATCTCTCCCGCTGGCTGAGCGTGCGCCCCAGCGCCCAGCGAGCCCGCGCCACCAACGCGGCGTTCCGCCCGGTGTCTCCCGCAGCAGCCTGAGCGGCAAGGAGGCGCTGCCCTTCCTCTGCCCCGCCCTGCATCACACGGACGATCCCGAGATGAACCCGCGCCCACCGTTGCAGCACGGGCGACGCACCGAGGCCCGCCGCGGCGGCGAAGCGTGGCTGTGCGGCGGCGTAGTCCAGCGCGTCGAAGAGGCGGATGCCTGCGCCGTACTCCCGGTGTGCGCGGGCGAGCGTGCGAAGTGCCGTGGCGTTTGGAACTGCGGCGTGGATGGCGCGGACCATATCGGCCAGGCTGGCGTCGCCGCCGGGACGGTGCTCCAACGCATCGCCGAGGGCGGCGGCGCGGCGCAGGCGGTGTGCGGCGCGGGCGGTGTCGCCGGCTTCCACGGCTTCGCCCCACTCGGCGAGCAGGCGGTCCATCCCCAGTTCGCGCGCGCCCTGCGGGTCCGCGGCGGCGTATGCGGCGTAGGCGGAGAGCGGCGCGTCCGCGGGCGGCGGAGCGGGGGGACCGATCGCGAGGGCGGCATGCAGGCGGCGACGGGCATCGTCCGCCCAGCCGGAGGTGGAATCGGCCGTGAGATAGGCCCGCCAGTCCGCGGCCGTCTCGTCCACCAGACCGAAGCGGTCCAGCGCGAGGGCACGGTTGTAGAGCGCGGCGAGGTTGCCGGAATCCTGCCGGACGGCCTGCGCGGCGATCTCATACGCCTCCAGCAGGTCGCGCGGCACCTGCGTGTGCTCCGCGCGGACGATCAGCGCGGCGGCGAGGTCGGCCAGCGGCGCGGCGGGTTCGTCAGCCAGCGCGGCGGCCTGGCGCAGGTTGGTGATGGAACGGTCCAGCGCGCGTCCGCTCGAGTCGTCCGCGACCAGATCCACAATCGCGAGCGCGTGCATCGCCGCGGGATCGTCCCGACGGTTCGCGAACCCGGCGGCAAGCCGGGAGAGCCGCGCCTTCTGGTCCGGACCGGCCGCCGCGCACCGTGCCTGCACGATGGTGCCGCCTTGCGGCGCGGCTTGCGTGCAGGGCTGGAACGCCGTCGAGACGGACAAGCGCGGCGCCACGCCCGTCACTTCGAGCGCGTCCGCCAGTGCGGTGAGCGGATCGTCGGACGCGCGCGCCGTTCCGCAGGTCGCCAGCGTGCTGATCAGGCCCACGGTAACAACAGGCCGGACCCCGGCCGCCGCCGCACGCAGAAGGAATGTCCGCGGGTGGAGCGGCATGGGAACCACTGGATGAAAGAGGAGAGAAATTCCGGGGGCGGGGGCCGGACATCCATCCGTTCACCCGCGGAGCGTGTAATGAAACGTGGATCGGGATGCACGGCATCCGTGGTCAAAGCATATGTTTGAGAGAGTGGGGCACACAAGAGGATTGTGATCAACTGCTCCCGTTCGCCGTATCAACTGCGCGGGCCGAATAGCCCGTGGGGATCGAGGGCGGCGCGCAGTTCGGCGAGGCGGCGGGCGTCGTCGCCGTAGATGCGCGACTCCAGCGCGGGATCGACGTCGTGCGCGCCGGCCAGGTACGGGCGGCCGCCGAGCTGGAGGCAGCGCTCCAGCAGCGCGCGGTGCAGGGCGCGCGTCTGGTGCAGCGCATCTGCGTCCGCGGCGACCAGGGTGTGGTAGATGCCCACACCGAAGCGAGAGCCGGGCTCGGGGCCGCCGCGCGGGTCGTACGCGGGCGCGGGATCGCGTGAGGGAGCGAGGTGGAGGAGGTAGATGCGGGCCAGCCTGTCGCCCAATCCTCCGGTGCGGACGCCCTCCGCCACCTCGGCGAGAAAGGT
>DATABT010000114.1:0-12858 GCA_036259455.1 Longimicrobium sp.
CGCAGCACGAACTCGCGCGCGCGGGCACCGCGCTGCGCGCGCGCCGCGTCCGGCCAGGCCGCCGCGCGGCGCAGGGCGTCCGCCAGCCCCTCCGGCGTCTCCTCCGTGGCCAGCTCCAGGTGGGGATGGTACTCGTCCGGAATCCCCGGCGGCGCCGTGCTGACGACGGGCGTGCCGCTCACCAGGTACTCCAGCAGCTTGCTGGGAAAGGAGTAGCGGTTGGCGCGATGGGCGGAGGGGCGCGGATTGACCAGCACCGCCGCCTCGCGCTGGCGCAGCCGCATCTCCTCCGCCGGCACCTGCTCCCAGGGGCGGAAGACGATGCGCGGGTCGTGCGCCGCCGCCGCCTTCACCTCGCGCGCCAGGGGGCCACCGCCGTACACCCACAGCCGCCAGTCCGGCTCCGGCAGCCGCGCGAACGCGTCCAGCAGCAGGCCGATGCCGTTCATCTCGTTCAGCATCCCCGAGTACATCACCGCCCGCTCGCCCGTCCCGCCGCGCGGCGGCTCCAGCGGCTCCCCCGCGTCCGACGGGTGAATGGCGCCCTCCATCCGCATCCACGGCACCTCGGGGGCGTACTCCGCCGCCACGTGCGGGGTCAGCACCACCAGCCCGTCGAAGTGCTTCAGCGCGGAGAGCTGCGCCCGCACGTCCAGCCGCTCCAGCATCCCCCGCACGCCGCGCAGCCGGTAGCCGAAGGGGAGGTCCGCCACGATGGCCACCGCCGGCACGCGCCACGCCCGCGCCGCCGCCAGCACCGGCAGCGCCAGGGGCGAGAACACGTTGTAGACCAGCAGCGCCCGCGGCCGCTCGGCCGACGACCCGCGCGCCCACCCGGCCAGGTGGGTGAAGAGCGACGCCGCCAGCGACGCCTCCTTGGGCCCGCGCACGTTCAGGTACGGCACCAGCTTGGCGTCAACCCCGGAGCCGTCCAGCGCCGCCCGCCGTCCCCGGAACACCACCGACGGGTCGCCCGGCCACGCCGCCTGCGGCGCCGCCGTAAAGGCGCGCACGTCCATCCCCGCGCCGCGGGAAAGGAACTCCAGCAGGCCCAGCTGAAAACGGTTGCCGGCGGGGGAAAAGGCGTGCGTGGTCCACCCCAGCTCCGTGGGAACCACGCTGCCCACGAACGCCACCTCCAGCCGCGGCGTGGCGGCCGCCGCGGGCGCGGCGGAAGGGCCCGCGGTGGGCGCGGACTCCGCAGCGGTGCGCACGTGGGCCCTCACCCGGCGCGCGCGGGGCGGCGGGGGGCGGGGCGCGTCCAGGGCGCGGGGGCGGGGCGCGGGCCGCGGGCGTTCACCGTCCCGCCGTCCGCCGTCGTGACTTCCATCCGGATGCCGTGGTGGATGCGCGAGCGCGCGTTCCGCCGGGGACCCTGCGTCCCGGCGTACGGAAGATACACCGGATCGGCGCCGCGCAGCAGGTGCACCGTCAGCGGCGGGCGGAGCGGAACCACTCCACGAAGCGCGGAATGCCCTCTTCCACCCGCGTGCGGGGGGCGTATCCCAGCAGCCGCCGTGCCTTGGACACGTCCGCGCAGGTGCGGTCCACGTCCCCCGGCTGCGCCGGCTGGCGGTCCAGCACCGGCTCCACCCCCATTGCCGCGCCGAGCAGCTCCACCAGCCGGTAGAGGGGCACCGTCTGGCTCTCCCCCAGGTTCACGATCTCGAACGCCCCCGCGTTGGCGCGCGCGTAGTCGATCGCCCCCTCCACCCCCTGCACGATGTCGTCCACGTAGGTGTAGTCGCGCTCCGTCGATCCATCGCCGAAGAAGGGGATGGGCCGCCCCTCCGCCATCAGCCGCGCGAACTTGTGGATGGCCAGGTCCGGGCGCTGCCGCGGCCCGTAGACCGTGAAGAAGCGCAGGCAGACGATGGACGTGCCGTACAGCGCGTGGTGCGCGTGGCAGAGCAGCTCTCCCGCGCGCTTGGTGGCCGCGTAGGGGGAGATGGGCTCCGCCACGGGATCGTCCTCACGAAAGGGAACGGGCGCCGAGTTGCCGTACACGCTGCTGCTGCCACCGAACACGACCGGCGCGTTCCCCATCCGCCGCGACAGTTCCAGCACCGCCGCCGTCCCCTCGACATTGACGCGCGCGTACGCCAGGGGCCGCTGAATGGAGGGGCGCACCCCGGCCAGCGCCGCCAGGTGCACCACGGCGTCCATCCGCTCGCACCCCGCCGCCCGCAGCGCCGCCTGCGTCGCGTCGGGATCGCACGCGTCCGTCTCCATCATGCGAAAGGCGGGAAAGGCGGAAAGCTCCGCGATCGTCTCGCGCTTGATGGCGGGGTCGTAGAACGGGTCCAGGTTGTCCACCGCCCACACCGCGTCGCCGCGCTCCAGCAGCCGCCGGCACAGGTGCCCGCCCACGAAGCCCGCCCCGCCCGTCACCACCACGTTCAACGCCGGCGCCCCGTTCACAGCGTGCGCGCCCCCTGCCGCGGGTCGCGCAGCATCTTTTCGAAGTAGGGAATGGTCCGCCGCAGCCCCTCTTCCAGCGGCACCCTGGGCTCCCACCCCAGCACCTCGCGCGCGATGGTGATGTCCGGCCGGCGCACCTTGGGGTCGTCCTGCGGCAGCGGCAGGGACGCGATCGGCGACCGGCTCCCCGTCATCCGGAGCACCAGGTCGGCGAGCTCGCGGACGGTGAACTCCACCGGGTTGCCGATGTTGGTGGGATCCACGCGATCGCCGTGAAAGAGCCGGTAGATGCCGTCCACCAGGTCGTCCGCGAAGCAGAAGCTGCGCGTCTGGCTGCCGTCGCCGTAGATGGAAAGCGGCTCGCCCCGCAGCGCCTGCACGATGAAGTTGCTCACCACCCGCCCATCCCCGGGACGCATCCGCGGGCCGTAGGTGTTGAAGATGCGGACGATGCGCGTGGGGATGCCGTGGTAGCGGTGGTACGCCATCGTCATGGCCTCGGCAAAGCGCTTGGCCTCGTCGTACACGCCGCGCGGGCCCACGGGGTTCACGTGCCCCCAGTACGTCTCCGGCTGCGGGTGCACCTGCGGGTCGCCGTAGACCTCGGAGGTGCTGGCGAGCAGAAAGCGCGCGCCCTTGGCCTTGGCCAGCCCCAGCGCCTTGTGCGTCCCCAGCGAGCCCACCTTGAGCGTGGGGATCGGCTGCTCCAGGTAATCGACGGGCGACGCGGGGCTGGCAAAGTGGAGGACGCCGTCCAGCGGCCCTTCGACGTAGATGAAGTTGGTGACGTCGTGCTGTACGAACCGGAACGCCGGGTTCCCGATGAGGTGCGCGAGGTTGTCGGGGTGCCCGGTGATGAAGTTGTCCAGCCCCACCACCTGGTGGCCGTCGGCCAGAAAGCGGTCGCACAGGTGGGAACCAAGAAAGCCGGCGGCGCCGGTGATCAGGACACGCATTCGTCGGGTCTGGGGGATGGCGGCTGGAGCGTTCCCTGGGGCCCGCGCGCGGGCGGGGGTCCAGGGCGCGCAACTTACCCCCGCCTTCCCCGCCCCGCAACGTGCGCCGCGCGTTTCCGGATCGACCGGAATCGAACGGAAGCACCACGCGGAAAGAAAGAAAGGACGCGGATGAAGCCCTCGTCCACGCCCTCTCTTTTCCTCCGCGTCCCCGCGTGAAACCGCCGGTCCGTCAGTCCGCGGCGCCGGCCGCGGCGGGGACCTCCGCCGGCTTGCGGCCGATGGAGGTGTACTCGAAGCCCAGTTCCGCCATCCGGGCGGGGTCCCACAGGTTGCGGCCGTCCAGGATCACCGGCTCGCGCAGCGAGGCACGGATGCGGTCGAAGTCCGGGTTGCGGTACGCGTGCCACTCGGTAAGGATGAGCAGCGCGTCGGCGCCCTCCAGGCAGTCGTAGTTGTGCTCGCAGAGGCTGAGCGTCCCCTCCGCCACCAGGTCGGCGAAGTGCCGCGCCGCCTCGTCGCGCGCCTCGGGATCGTGCGCGCGCACCCGCGCGCCGCGCTGCGCCAGCCCGCGCACCACCTCCAGCGACGGCGCCTCGCGCATGTCGTCCGTCTCGGGCTTGAAGGAAAGGCCCCACACGGCAAAGGCGCGCCCCGACAGGTCGTCGCCAAAGCGCTCCGCCACCCGCGCCAGCAGCACCTTCTTCTGCTGCGCGTTCACCTTCTCCACCCCCTCCAGGATGGCAGCGTCCACGCCGCGCTCGTTGAGGGTGTGGACCAGCGCCTTCACGTCCTTGGGAAAGCAGCTGCCGCCGTACCCGATGCCGGCGAACAGGAACCCGGGGCCGATGCGCTCGTCCGTGCCGATCCCCTGCCGCACCAGGCTCACGTCCGCCCCCACCGCCTCGCACAGCCTGGCGATGGTGTTCATGAAGCTGATGCGCGTGGCCAGCATGGCGTTGGCCGCGTACTTGGTGATCTCGGCGGACGCGATGTCCATGAACAGGATGGGGTTGCCCGTGCGGACGAACGGCGCGTACAGCTCCGCCAGCCGCTGGCGCGCGTGCTCGCTCTCCACGCCCACCACCACGCGGTCGGGCTTCATGAAGTCCTGCAGCGCCGCGCCTTCCTTGAGGAACTCCGGGTTGGAGCAGACGTGGAACGGGCGGCTGGTGTGGCGGCGGATGGCGTCCTTCACCTTGGCCGCCGTGCCCACCGGCACCGTGCTCTTGGTGATGACGATCTTCTCCGGGCCGTCGTCCGGCATGTTCCTGCCGACGGTTTCGGCCACGGCCAGCACGTGCTTGAGGTCGGCGGAGCCGTCCTCGCCCGGCGGGGTGCCCACGGCGATGAAGATGACCTCGGCCTCGGCCGTGGCGCGCCCCACGTCGGTGGTAAACGAGAGCCGCCCCTCGCGCAGGTTGCGCTCCACCATGGGCTCCAGCCCCGGCTCGTAGATGGGGATCTGCCCATTGTTCAGGCGGTCGATCTTGCCCGCGTCGATGTCGGCGCAGGTAACGTCGTTCCCCGTTTCAGCGAGGCAGGCTCCGGCCACCAGGCCCACGTAGCCGGTGCCCACGACTGCGATCTTCATTGTGCGTGCGTCTGGTTTGCTGCGGGCGAATCGCCGGCCGCGCGGGCCGGGAAAGACGGTCAAATTAGGCTCGCGCCCCTGTTTCGCGCAACTCGTCAAGCGCTCTCGGCCATGCCGGCAGGAAGCTCACGGGGAGACGCGGAGGCGGCGGCGAAAAGAACGACTCCGCGGTTCTGCGCGGCCTCCGCGAAGGAGATCTCTCGGAGGGTGTTGAACGATCTGGTTCATCGTCGATTCAGTTGCACGCCAGGCGCGCCGCTGTCATTTCGAGGGAGGCGCCCGCGCGATCACTGCCAGTACAGGATTTCTGTGGCACCGACTGAGAAATCTACTCTCGGGTTCTGGTGGTCAGCCTGCGTGCTGGATCCTGCCGGCAAAGCGACAGGCCCGCTTCGGTGCGAGGGACTGGGACGTTGCTTCGCGGACAAGGTCCTTCGGTCGCGCCGAAAGCTCTGTGCACCATGCGGTTCCGTGAGGGAGCTCCCTCAGGATGACGTCACCTGAATGGAAGTGCCCGGCCCGGCGGAGGGCCCCTCCCCCCGGCCCCCTCCCCGCTCGTTCCTCTCGGAGAGGGGGAGAACTGCCTTTCATCGCACAAGGTGCGCGCAGCGCCGAATGACTCAGGATGACGTCGCCTGCTTCGCTGGTCGAATTTCAAAACACGCTCAACGAAAATTCTCACACAGAGAAACAGAGCAACAAAGAAGGACGGTTCTCTTCCTCTGTTGCTCTGTTGCTCTGTGTGAGAATTCCTTTCTCTTCAGCTCGCGCGGGCCTGTCCTGGCGCCTCCGCGGGTTCGTCCGGCTCCGCGCCGTCTACGGCAGCGCGAAGACGAAGAGCGCGGTTCCGCGCGGCACGCCGTACACCTCCGGCGAGTACCCCTCAACCCATCCGCCCCAGCCGGTGGGAATGGCCACGTACTGCTTGCCGCCCACGCTGTAGGTGACGGGGTTGCTGTGCACGCCGCTGCCGGTCTGAAAGGTCCACAGGATGCGGCCGTCGCGCGCGTCAAAGGCGTGCACCTTGCCGCTCGGCTCCCCGGTGAACACCAGTCCGCCCGCCGTGGTGAGCACCGAGGCGACGATGGGGTGCTCCGCCCGCCACGACCACACCTCGCGGCCGGTGCGCGGATCGAACGCCTTCACGTGCCCCCATTGCGGGTGGCTGGCCACGTCCACGTCGCCGCCCCAGTACGGCATGGACTCCTCGAACTTCGTCGGGATCAGCTTGAAGGTTCCGCACGCCTCCACCACCGGCGTGTACAGCAGCCCCGTCTGGCGGCTGTAGGAGGCGTGCGGCCACTCCTTGAGCCCGGCCGGACCGGGGCAGATGAGCGTTCCCTCGGGCGTGGGGGTCAGCCGCGGCGTCACCCGGCCCGTGGTGGCGTCGATCTCGCCCCAGGTTACCCGCCCGAACGGGGTGGCGCGGACGAACTCGCCGTTGGTGCGGTCCAGGACGAACAGGTACCCGTTCTTGTCGAAGTGGGCCAGCAGACGCCGCCCGTCCTGCTCGAACAGGATGTTCTCGTTGACCCCGTCGTAGTCCCACACGTCGTGCGGGGTCCACTGGTAGTGCCAGCGCAGGCTGCCGTCGTCCGGGTCGATGGCCACCACGGAGCTGGTGTACAGGTTGTCGCCCGGACGCACGCTGCCGTCAAAGTCCGGCCCCGGGTTTCCCGTCCCCCAGTAGAGCAGGTCCAGCTCGGGATCGTAGGTGCCGGTGATCCAGGCGGTGCCGCCGCCGCGGGCCCAGCTTTCGTTTCCGCCCCAGCTCTCCGACCCGGGCTCTCCCGGGCGCGGCACGTTGTAGCGCCGCCAGCGCCGCTCCCCCGTCATCAGGTCGAAGGCGTCGATGTGGCCGCGCACGCCGTACTCGGCGCCCGACGAGCCCACGATCACCAGGTCCTTGACCACCAGCGGCGCCAGCGTGGCGCTCTCGCCCGCGCGCACGTCCGCGAAGACCTGCTGCCAGACCTGCCGTCCGCTGGTGGCGTCCAGCGCCACCACGTGCCCGTTGGCGGTGGCGACGAACACCCGTCCGCGCGCCACGGCCACGCCGCGGTTCACGTTGCCGCAGCACATGGCCACGTCCAGCGGAATGGCGTGCCGGTACTGCCACAGCAGCTCGCCCGTCTCCGCGTTGAGCGCCCAGACGTAGCCGTCCCATCCGGAGACGTACATCACCCCTTCCACCACGATGGGGGCGGCCTCGAAGGAGAAGGTGGCGGGGTTGGCCACCAGGCCGATGGGCGCCGCCTGGAACACCCAGGCGGGCCTGAGCCGCGCCACGTTGTCGGTGTTGATCTGGTCCAGCGTGCTGTAGCGCTGGCCGTCGTACGCGCCGTAGTAGGTGAGCCAGTTCTGCGGCTCGGCGCGCGCGTTGGCGATGCGCTCCGCCGTGACGCCCGCGGCCACGTCGGGCGCCACGCCGGTGGCGGACGCGTTCAGCTCGCTGAACGAGCGCTGCTGCTGCGTGATGGGGTAGTTGGGGGCGCTGGCGCAGGCGGCCAGCAGCGCGAGCAGGGTGCCCGCGCCCGCGAAGCGGATGGTGCGCATGGTCACCTCCTCAGGGACGGCGCTGGCGGGGACGGTCCAGCCGGGCCTCGGGCGGCACCTCGCCGCCGACCAGGACCAGCCCCAGCATTCCCCGGCCCGCGTGGTTGGAGATGGGGCAGCCGAACCAGTACATCCCGGGCTGGTCCAGCCGCACCCGCACCCGGCCGGCGGTGCGCGGGGGCAGGTCAAGGAACTGCCGCTCGGGCTGGCTGGGCGCGAACACGGCGTGGTGGTTCTGGTCCGGGTTCTGGAACTCGATCTCCAGCTCGCCCCCGGCCGGCATCACGATGATGGCCGGCTTCCAGATGAACTGGTTCTCCGGCACCCACACCTTGTCGCGGTACACCCCGTCCCGCCCGCGCCGGGCGTGGCTGAGCCCGCCATGGGCGAACAGGCGGGCCACCACGCGGCCGTTGGGATCGTCCACGGCGGGCAGCTCGTTCACCAGCCGCACCACGTCGGGGTTGAGCTGCTTCAGCACGCTGGGCCGGAGCAGGCGGACGTACTCGCACGACCCCAACGTGGATACCGCCAGGAGGGTCAGTACCGGGAGGCGCAAACGCCGCATGTTCCACCAGCCTTGTCGCGGGGGGCGGTTGAACGGGTCCGTGGCTTGCGGCCCAAGGCGCGACGCATCTGTTATGCCAGCCTTGAACCTGTCATATCGAATGGGACCGTCGGTGCAACAGGAGACCCCGGGGGGCACGCGCGGAGCGATCCTCGCGCGGCTCTGCGAAGCGCCGCTCACGGCGACGCAGCTGGCCGAAGCGCTGGGAATCAGCCGCAACTCGGTGCGCGATCACCTGCTGCGGCTGGCGGAAGAGGGGCTCATCCAGCACGAGGTAGTTCGCAGGGGGGTGGGAAAGCCGGCGCACGAGTACCGGCTCACGCCCGAGGGCGAGATGCGGCTCTCCCGCGCGTACCTCCCGCTGGTGATGCAGCTTCTGCGGGTGCTGAAGGCGCGGCGGGGAGCGGAAGACGTCGAGGCGGTGCTGCTCCAGGCGGGTCGTGGGCTGGCGCCGGCGGAGCGGCCCCGGGGCAACGCGGGAGAGCGAATGGCCGCCGCCGCCGCGTACCTGCGCGGCCTGGGCGGTCTGGCGGTGGCGGAGCAGCTGGACGGGCAGCACGTGATCCGCTGCACCTGCTGCGCGATCGGCGCCGTGGTGGCCGAGCACCCCGCCGCGTGCCGGGGCGTCGCCGCGATGCTGGAGGAATACGTGGGCGAGCCCATTGCGGAGCGCTGCGACCGCACCGGCCGCCCCGCATGCCGCTTCGAGCTCCTGCCGTCCGGGTGAGCGGCCGCGGCACGCGCTTTCCCGCCGCCGTTCGGCGCCACGCGCACCGTGTCGGATGAAAGGCGCCCGCGTGATCACGGCCGGTGCAGGAACCCGGCGGCGCCGACTGAGAAATCTACTCGCCCGGGCAGGTGGCGCGTCATCCGGGGTCATTCGGCGCTGCGCACCCTGGTCGGATGAACGTCGCTCGCGCAGCGGCTGTCATTTCGAAGGAGGCGCCCGCGTGATCGCGGCCGGTGCAGGAACCCGTCGCGCCGACTGAGAAATCTACTCGCCCGGGCAGGTGCCCCGCCCCGCTCGACGGACCTGCCCGGCTACGGCCGCTGAATGGAAAGCCCGATTCAACCCTGCGCGCGTGGCGGCCTCCCGCGCGAGCGCCGCTCGCTCAGGCTCGCACCTCCCTCCAAAGCCCCGAGGGAGGTGGATTTGAACTTGAAAGGCCGCCACCAGAGGCAGACGCGGGTCCGGCCATACCCGAGGGATCAGCGAACCACCGGGCGGGGGCCCTAGCTGGCGCGGGCCTGCTCGGGAGCGAGGTTGGCGCCGTGCTTGATGGTGCGGCCCTCCACCAGGAACACCACGTCCTCCGCGACGTTCGTCGCCAGGTCGGCGATGCGCTCCAGGTTGCGGCTCACCAGAAAGAGCGACATGCACGCGCCGATGCGCCGCGGGTCCTCCATCATGTGCGTGAGGAGGATGCGAAACAGCGACTCGTGCAGGCTGTCCACGCGGTCGTCGCGGCGGCACACCTCGCGGGCCGCGTCGGGGTCGGCGCGGACGAAGGTGTCCAGCGCGTCGGAGAGCATCTCCGTCGACAGGCGCCCCATCTCCTCGATCTCCGGAAACTCCAGGTAGACCGCCGCCTCGGCCAGGTGCCCCACCGCCTCGGCGATGTTCACCGCGTGGTCGCCCACCCGCTCCAGGTCGTTGCTGATCTTCATCGCCATGGTGATGAGCCGCAGGTCGCGGGCGAGCGGCTGCTGCAGGGCGAGCAGGTGGATGCACATGTCGTCCACCTGCATCTCCATGGCGTCCAGCTCCCTGTCGCGCCGCACCACCTCGCGCGCCAGCTCCACGTCGCGCCGGCGCAGGGCGCGCATGGCCTGGTCCACCAGTTCCTCGGCCAGGCCGCTCATCTCCAGCAGCTGCGTCTTGAGCCGCGCCAGTTCCTCGTGAAAGTGGCGCATCCCCTGCCCGGGCGTCATCCGAACCTCCCCGTGATGTATGCCTCCGTGCGCTCCTCGCCCGGGTTGGTGAAGATCTGGTCCGTGCGCCCCATCTCCACCAGCTGCCCCATGTAGAAGAAGGCGGTAAAGTCGCTCACGCGCGCCGCCTGCTGCATGTTGTGGGTCACGATCACGATGGTGTACTCGTCCTTGAGCTCGTAGATCAGCTCCTCGATCTTCTGCGTGGCGATGGGGTCCAGCGCGCTGGCGGGCTCGTCCATCAGCAGCACTTCCGGCTGCACCGCCAGCGCGCGGGCAATGCACAGCCGCTGCTGCTGCCCGCCGGAGAGCCCGAGCGCGCTGCGGTCCAGCCGGTCGCTCACCTCGTCCCACAGCGCCGCCTGCCGCAGGGTCCGCTCCACCAGGTCGTCCAGGTCGCGCCGCCCCCGGGCCAGCCCGTTCACGCGCGCGCCGTACGCCACGTTTTCGTAGATGCTCTTGGGGAACGGGTTGCTCTTCTGGAACACCATCCCCACCCGCTTGCGCAGCTGCACCACGTCCAGGCCCGGCCGGTAGACGGATTCGTCGTTCAGGCGGATGTCGCCGTCGTGGCGGGTGGCGGGGATGAGATCGTTCATGCGGTTGATGGAGCGCAGGAACGTGCTCTTGCCGCACCCGGACGGCCCGATGAACGCCGTCACCCGCTTTTGCGGAATCTGCAGCGTGATGTCGTTCAGCGCGCGGGTGGAGCCGTACCAGAACGAGAAGTCGTCGGCCTCCAGCGCCAGCGCGGGCGCGGCCTCGGGCGCCTGCGTGGCCATCTGCGCCTGCGTCTGCTGCGGCATGCTCGCGGCCTGGGAATGAGTAGGGGCGGCGGCGTGCGCGGCCCCGGGATACGTCTGCTGCATCACCGGCTCCGGTAAGGACTGCGGATGAGGAATCGGGCCGCAAGGCTCACCGCCAGCACCAGCGCGATCAGCAGCAGCGAGGCGGCCCACGCCTGCCGGTGCTGCTCCTCGTACGGGCTGATGGCGTACTGAAAGATCTGCACGGGGAGCGCGGCGATCGGCTTGCCCAGGTCGCTGGACCAGAACGGGTTGCCGAAGGCCGTGAACAGCAGCGGCGCCGTTTCCCCCGCAATGCGCGCCAGCGCGACGAGCACGCCCGTCAGGATGCCGCTCCGCGCCGCGGGAAGCACCACGCCCAGCGTCGTACGCCAGCGGGTGAAGCCCAGCGCCAGCGCGCCCTCCTTCAGTTCGCGCGGGACCAGGCGCACCATCTCTTCCGTGGTTCGCGTCACCATCGGCAGGAGCATGATGGCCAGCGCCACGCCGCCCGCGAACGCGCTGAAGCCGACGGACACCACGATCCAAGCCCAGACAAAGATGCCGATGACGATGGACGGAATGCCGTTCATCACGTCCGTCACGAAGCGGATCATCGTCGCCAGCCTGCCGCCCTCCGCCTCGGCCAGGTAGATCCCCGCCCCGATGGCCACCGGCAGCCCCATCAGCCCCGCCAGCCCGACGAGGATCAAGGTGCCCAGCACGCCGTTCCCCACCCCGCCCCCCGTCTCGCCCACCGGCGCGGGGACGTTGGTGAAGAACTCCGGGTTCAGCGAGCCGATGCCCGCGCGCAGCAGGTGGAAGAAGATCAGGAGCAGCGGCAGCACGGTGAGCGCGGCCGCCACGCCGGTCCCGTAGATCATCACGTGGCTCACCACGCGCCGGCGCCGGTCGCGGAAGGAGAGCTCGCCGAAGGTGGCGGCCTGGGTGCGCGTCTCCATCGTCCCCCCGCTCATCGGCCGGCCCGCAGCCCCACGCGCCACACCAGCAGGCGCGCGACGGTGTTGACCAGGATGGTGATGCCGAAGAGGAGCAGGCCGATCTCCATCAGCGCCGCCAGGTGCAGGTCCGCGGAGGCCTCGGCGAACTCGTTGGCCAGCACGCTCGCCATGGTGGCGCCGGGCGCAAAGAGCGAGGTCGCCACCTCCGCGCGGTTTCCGATGACCATGGTGATGGCCATGGTCTCCCCCAGCGCCCGGCCCAGGCCCAGGATCGTCGCGCCGATGATCCCCGGAAAGGCGTAGGGAAGGACGACCTGCCAGGTCATCTCCCAGCGCGTGGCGCCCAGGGCCAGCGCGCCTTCCCGCTGCGCCACGGGGACGGCGGCCAGCACCTCGCGGCTCACGGCGCTGATGAAGGGGACGATCATGATGGCCAGGATCACGCCGCCGGCCAGGATGCTGCTGCCGTACGCCGGCCCGCGGAACAGCCCGACCGAGTCGCCGATGGAGCCGGCCAGCGGCTGCTGGATCCACGTCCGCAGAAAGGGAACGAGGACGAAGATGCCCCAGAGGCCGTAGACCACGCTGGGAATGGCCGCCAGCAGCTCCGTGCCGAAGGCGATGGGCGCGGCCAGCCAGCGCGGCGCCAGCTCGGTGAGAAAGATGGCCAGGCCGATGGCCAGCGGCACCGCGATCAGCAGCGCCAGCAGCGAGCTGGCGACGGTGCCGAAGATGAACGGCAGCGCGCCGAACTGGCCGCCCACCGGGTCCCACTCGCTGCTGGTGATGAACGAGCCGCCGAACTCGCGCACGGCCGGCATGGCCGCGCCGCCCACGCGCAGCACGATGAACGCAAAGAGCACGGGAATGGCCAGCCCAAACGCGCCCAGCACGAGCGCGTAGGTGCGGTCCGCCAGGTTGCCCTGCGCGTACGCCGGCAGCAGCCGGGACAGAAATGGGCGGGGCCCTGCCGCCAGGGCGCCCGCCTGCTCAGGTGCGGGTTGCATCCGTTCCGATGTAGACGTTTCGAATCACTGCTTTCCAGCCACGGAGCGGACACCGCGAGGGCGCCCCGGGCGCCCCC
>DATABT010000115.1:0-12939 GCA_036259455.1 Longimicrobium sp.
CGGTGCGCAGGGCATCGAGCAGCGCGTCTACGTCCGCGGGCTCGTTGTACACGCTGGGGGCGACGCGCACGGCGTCCCCGCGCAGGGAGACGCTGACGCGGCGCTCGCGCAGCAGGGCCTGCAGGCGCGCGGCATCCACCCGCTCGGGCAGGCGCAGGCCGAACATGTGCCAGCCGCGCCACGCCTCGTCTTCCACCACGTAGCCCAGGGCGCGCGCCTCCGCGACGGCGTCGTGCATCAGCGCGCGGCAGTACGCCTGCACGTTCTCCGGACCCCACCCCAGCAGCATCTCCAGCGCGGCGATCAGCATCCCCACGTACACAAAGCTGGCGCGCCCGCCCATGTCGAAGCGCGCGGCGCCGGGCTGGTACGCGTTCTCGTAATCCACCAGCCCCGCGAAGTTCTCGCTCCCCAGCCGCCCCAGCCACGTTTCCTCCAGCGGCCGCGCGTCGTCGAAGCGCGGGCCGAGCCACGCCACGCCCAGGCCGTACGGCCCCATCATGGTCTTGTACGTGGCGCAGATGACGGCGTCGGGCTGGATGCGTTGCAGGTCGAAGGGCATCGCGCCCACGGACTGCGTGGCGTCGATCACGAGCACCGCACCCACCTCGCGCGCCCGCTTGCCGATGCCCTCCAGATCGAAACGGGTGCCATCCGTCCAGTGCACGTTCCCGAGCGCCACCAGGGCCGTGTGGCGGTCGATGGCCTGCAGCAGGCGCGCGTTCCACTTCTCGCCGCGGCGCGCGCTCCCCTGCGGCGGCGCGACCGCGCGCATCTCTGCCCCTGTGTCCGCGCACAGGCTTCGCCACGGATACACGTTGCTGGGGAACTGCGCGTGCGCGACCACGACGTTCTGCTCCGCGCGCAGCCGCAGGTTCCTGGCGACGGTCGCGGTGCCGTACGAGACGGCGGGGATCAGCGCCACGCGCGACGGGTCGGGCGCGTTGACCAGGCGCGCGAACAACTCTCGCACCCGGCCGGCGTCGGTGAAGAAGTCCGCGGCGCGGACGCTGGTGGGGTCGCGGCGGCGCAGCAGGGCCGCGATGCCGGCCTCTTCCACCGGCCTGGCGAGCGGGCTGAGGTACGCGCAGTTCAGGTAGTGCTCGCCTTCGGGGAGCGAGAACAGGTGGCGCTGGCTGGTGAGCATGGTCGTGGTCGGCGGGCGTGATCCATTCCGTCAGCGCAGCAGAGTAGTGCGCTCCGCCCTCGACCGCGAGTGCGCCGTCCGGCGGGGCGCTGGACGATGCCTGGATCCCAGAGACGAGACTCCGGCGGATGCACATCCCCCGGAGTCTTGCCGTCTCGTCGCTACGCCGGCGTCACGGGACGGGATGCGTCGCCGCCGCCACCAGAAGCGAAGCCAGGCAGACGCCCGCCACGGCCAGCGCGGGAACGAGGGGCGGCAGGCCTCGCCAGTAGCGGCCGATCAACTGCGCGCCGAAGAGCACCGCCATCACGGGAAGGCTGTGCGCGAACGCCACGCACGCCGTCATCAGCGCCCAGCACGAGCCCACGCAGCGGGCGCCCTCCCTCACCCCGTGCACCGCGCCGTGCGCGTACGCTCTCCCGCCGCCCGGCGCGACCGGCACGGCGGCATCACAGGCCTCGAGGAACCGCCGCTTGGCCGGCGTGATCTCCCACGCCGCCGCCACGATCGAGACCCCCATCGCCGCCGTCCACCCCCCGGTCGACGCCGCCGCTCGCCACGCGATGTCGATGCCGGCCATCGCGAGCATCCACAGTCCCAGGTAGGCAGCCAGGAACGCGGCTGAGGCGGCGTGCCGGCGGTTCCACCGGCTGCAGCGCGCCACCCGCCGCACCTGGCCGGTGGCGAGCGGGAGCATCATCGCGATGACCATCGCCGCCAGCATCGCGCGGGTGCCGAAGGCGGACGCCCCGTCGCCGTGGTGGCTGCCGTGCCCGGCGTGCGCAACCGGCCGCATCGCCATCCACATCCACACCCATGCGGCAGCCGCGGCGGGCATCATCCACCACTCGGGGTGCCGCGCGCTTGCCCTGCGCAGCCGCCGGAGCGGGCGCGGGCGGCGGGCCGCGCGCGTGGTCCTGAGGATGGGGCGCGGGAAAGGAAGACGTGCTTCGGAAGACTCCGGCATTCCGTGCTCCTGCGTAGCGGGAGGAGATCACACGCGGCGAATCCGCCGGCCGAATGCAATAGACGGATCGGGCGGATGACTTTCCCGCGGCCCCACATTGACCACTTCTGCACGCGGCTGGCGCGTCGGTGGCGATCCTCCCACGCCAGCGTTGGGATGCGGTAATCCCAATCGGCATCAGGCAAGTTGACGTGGTTTACGGGCGCTGTTACGGTAGTGCGCCGGGCGGCGTAACGCGCCCGGTCGTCATCCCGTAAAATGGAGCGCTCCCCTTGCTTGCACGAGCCCTTTCCGGCGCGGTGCTCGGCATCGATGCGTACCTGGTCACCGTGGAGTGCGACGTGGCCAGCGGCCTTCCCGCCATCTTTACCGTCGGCCTGCCGCAGGGCGCGGTGAAGGAGGGCCGCGAGCGCGTGGTCGCCGCCGTGCAGAACAGCGGGTATCTCATCCCGCCCAAGCGCGTCACCATCAACCTGGCCCCGGCGGACATCGCCAAGTCGGGGAGCGCGTTCGACCTGCCCATTGCCGTGGGCATCCTGGCGGGAACGGGGCAGATGGACTCCATCGACCGGCTCGCGCAGTACCTGCTGATGGGCGAGATGGCGCTGGACGGCGGCCTGCGGGCCGTCCGCGGCGCGCTGCCGATGGCCATCATGGCGCGCGCGACGGGGCTCCGGGGGATCATCCTGCCGCGCGAGAACGTGGCGGAGGCGGCGGTGGTGGAGGGGCTGGAGGTGCGCGGCGCCCAGACGCTGCTGGAGGTCATCCGGTTCATGGAAGGCTCGGCGGACCTGCCGCTGGCCCGCGTGGACCGCGACGCGCTGTTCCGCACCGCGTCCGTGTACGACGCCGACTTCGCGGACGTGAAGGGGCAGGAGCACGTCAAACGCGCGCTGGAGGTTGCCGCGGCGGGATCTCACAACGTCCTCATGGTTGGTCCGCCAGGGTCCGGCAAGACGATGCTGGCGCAGCGCTTACCCGGCATTCTGCCGCCGCTCACCTTCGAGGAGGCCCTGGAAACCACCAAGATCCACTCCGTCGCGGGGCTGCTGATCGGCGGCAAGTCGCTGATCATCGGACGCCCGTTCCGGAATCCCCACACCACCATCTCCGACGCGGGTCTCATTGGCGGCGGCTCCAATCCGCGCCCCGGAGAGGTCTCGCTCGCGCACCACGGCGTGCTCTTCCTGGACGAGCTCGCCGAGTTCCGCCGCAACGTGCTGGAGGTGCTCCGCCAACCGCTGGAGGACGCGCGCGTAACTCTGAGCCGCGCAGCGGTTTCGCTCACATACCCGTCGCGTTTCATGCTGGTCGCGGCGATGAATCCCTGTCCGTGCGGCTGGCATGGAGACAGCCAGCGGCGGTGCACGTGCAATCCGCTGGCGGTGCAGAAGTACCTGGGGCGCGTGTCGGGGCCGCTGCTGGACCGCATCGACCTGCACGTGGAGGTGCCCGCGGTGCGCTACCGCGACCTTTCCGACACGCGCGCGGGCGAGCCGTCGGACGCCATCCGCGAGCGGGTGGCGCGGGCGCGCGAGATCCAGCGGGCGCGCTATGCCGGACGCGTGGACATCCACGCCAACGCGCACATGGCCCCGCGCGACATCACCGCGTTCTGCGGCGTGAACGCGGCGAGCGACGCGCTGCTGCGGACGGCCATCTCGCGCCTGGGCCTCTCCGCGCGCGCCTACCACCGCGTGATCAAGATCGCCCGCACCATCGCCGACCTGGAGGGGGGCGGCGACATCTCCACCGCGCACATCAGCGAGGCCATCCAGTACCGCTCGCTGGACCGCGCCGCCCCCGCCCCACCCGTTCACGCGTGAAAGGAGGAACGTGGAAATCCTGTTCCCCACCGTCGTCGTGATCGCAGGGTTCAACGGCGCGGGAAAGTCGACGGCCGCCGAGGCGCTCCTGCCGGAGTTCGGAATCGATACCTACCTGGACGCGGATGCGTTCGCCCGCGCGCTGTCGGACGATCCCGCCAGGGCCGCCGTGCGGGCGGGCCGGATCATGCGCGCGCAGATCGACCGCCTCCGCGTCTCGATGGAGAACTTCGCGCTGGAGACCACGCTCTCGGGACGGTCGCTCCGGAGCACACTTGCCGACCTGCACACGGCCGGGTATCGCAGCCGCCTCCTGTACCTGTGGCTTCCCTGACGCGCACATGGCCGTACGCCGGGTGCGGGCGCGCGGAGCGTGCGGAACTTCGAGTGGAGCTACCGCCATCTGGTGGGCGAGTGGCGCGTTCACCACGCAGCACTCGGGCAGTGGGGCCGGGGAGGGGTGATGATCGCGCGGGGGTGGAATTCCGGCCGTGGAAGTGCATGATGTGAGTGCCTGGCGGGAGATCCAGGCCCAGGCCGCACATGCAGCGGAAGGAGGAGCGGATGACTGAGGACCGGATCGACGAGATGTGGCGGGACGATGCGCGTATGCAGGGCGCGCTGGACCTCGCCTTTCGGAACGCAGTGCGGCGCCACCGGGCGGGCAACATCCCGATGGTGATGTGGGAAGATGGGGAAGTGGTGGAAGTTTCCCCGTTCGACATCCCGCTCCCGGACGATCCCCCGGAGCCGCCCACACGCCGTGCGCACGCGGGTGATTGAGCGCGCGAACGGCGCCCGGCCCGCATCTTGAAACCGGATGAACCGGCGGCGGGCCGGGTGGCCCGCCGCGTCTGAACCGGCAATGCAGGATCGTGGTGTCTAGCCCCTCCCGATTCAATCGACTCTTCAAGCGGCTGCTGGCCCAGCGGCGCGTGGACCGGCGTCCCGGCGCGGCGCCGGGACGCCGCGCGGCCGACTACCAGCCCGTCCGCGGCTGGCGCCCCGCGCTGATCATCGCCCTGGGGATCGCGCTCCTCGACTGGGGCGTGAAGGCCGCGGTTTCCGCCGCCATGCCCATCGGCGACTTTCGCCAGGTCATCGAAGGCCGCGTGGCCCTGTGGCACGTGCGCAACCCGGCGATGATCCTGGGGTTGTGGTCCAACTTTCCCCTCGGCGCGCGCAAGGTGCTGGCGATCGTCGCCGCCGTGCTGGGCGTGCTGGTGCTGCTGCAGATCGTGGGGCGCGCGCACCGGCTGCCGGTCCATCACCGGCGCTGGGCGTGGCTCTTCGTCGGCTTCGTCTTCGGCGGGATGCTGGGCAACCTGGGCGAGCGGCTGCTGCACTGGGGCGTGACCGACTACCTGTCCATCCGCTGGGGCGACTACTGGCTCCCGCCGGGGAACGTGGCCGACATCGCGCTCTTCCTCTCCGTGCCGCTCGCCATCCCGGTGATCGTGTTCGAGATGATGGGCCGTGCGCGCCGCGGCCGCGGCCCCGCCCGCCCGATGCATTCCCGGGGCCCGGAGCCGAACACGGCGTGACGCCGCCGCACCGGAAGGCGGCTGGCGGGGTACCGGAGGGCGCGCCTATCTTGGGCGCGCCCGATTTCTTGTCCCTTGCAGCAGACGGTGATGGTCCCTGAGAGCAAGCGCCGGCGCCTGACCGGCATCCTGCGCGAGTGCGGCTCCGTCGTGATCGGCTACAGCGGCGGGGTGGATTCCGTCTTCCTGGCGCGCATCGCCGTGGAGACGCTCGGCGCGGAGAACGTGCTCGCCGTGACGGGAAAGAGCGACAGCATCGCCAGCTGGATGGAAGACACGGCGCGCGAGGTGGCGGCGCGTTTCGGCATCCCGTGCCTGGAACTGGAGACGCACGAGATCGAGGACCCCCGCTACGCCGCCAACCCCAGCAACCGCTGCTACTTCTGCAAGAGCGAGCTGTGGACGCGCCTGGCGAACGTGGCGCGCGACCGCGGCTTTCGCGCGGTGCTGGACGGCAGCAACGCCGACGACGTGGGCGACCACCGGCCGGGCGCCGTGGCCGGCGCGGAGAACGCGGTCCGCTCGCCGCTGCTGGAGGCGGGGCTGACGAAATCCGAGATCCGCGAATGGTCGCGCGAGCTGGGGCTGCCCACGTGGGACCAGCCCGCGGCGCCCTGCCTGGCCAGCCGTATCCCGTACGGCATCGCCGTCACGCCGGAGCGGCTGCGGCAGGTGGAGCGCGCGGAGCTGGGGCTGCGCGCGCTCGGCCTTCGCGACTTTCGCGTGCGCCACCACGATGGCGTGGCGCGGCTGGAGGTGCATCCCGCGGAGATCTCGCGCGTGGCGGAGCATCGCGCAGGGATCGCGGAGACGGTGCGCGCGGCGGGGTTTCGGCGCGTGCTCATCGACCTGCAGGGCTACCGCCGCGGCTCGCTGAACGAGGGGCTGGCGGGCGCGCAGCTGGTGCAGCTGGGGGCGTGGGGATGACGACGATGGACGATCCGCGGGTCGCGGCGGCGGAGCGCGTGCTGGCCGGGCACGGCGTGGCGGCGGACGTGTCGGTCGAGGGGCACGAGCGCGAGATCGCCGCCGTGCGCGTGGCGGAAGGCGCGTGGGGGCGGATGCTGGGGGACGAGGGCGCGGCCATCGCGGCGGAGGTCAAGGCGCTCGGCTTCCGCTACGTTGCGCTGGACCTCGCCCCGGCGGACGGCGACGGCGGCTGAGGCCGTGGCGGACCACGTCGTCTACCTGGACTACGCGGCGACCTCCGCCGTGCGCCCGGAACCGGTGGTGGAGGCGGTCGCGCGCTACCTGCGCGACGTGGGCGCCACGCCGGGGCGCGCGGGGCACCGCGGCGCCGCGGAGGCGGGGCGCGTCGTCCTCCGCTGCCGGCGCAAGCTGGCGGAGCTCTTCAACCTTCCCGGCGACCCCGGCCGCGTCACCTTTCACCTCAACGCCACGCACGCGCTGAACACCGCGCTCTTCGGCCTGCTGCGGCCGGGGGACCGCGTGGTGCGCACGGTGTACGACCACAACGCCGTCCGGCGCCCGGTCCTGGCGCTCGCCCAGCGCGGCGTGCAGGCGGTGGTGATCGAGGGCGACGCGCACGGCGGCATCGGCATGTTCGAGGTGGAGCACGCGCTCAAGGGCGCGCGGCTGCTGGTCATCACCCACGCCAACAACGTGATCGGCAACGTGCTGCCGGTGGCGGACCTGGCGGAGCGGGCGCACGCGGCGGGCGCGCTGGTGCTGGTGGACGCGGCGCAGTCCGCCGGGCACCTGCCCATCGACGTGCAGGCGATGGGGATCGACCTGCTCGCCTTCACCGGGCACAAGGGACTGCTGGGGCCGCAGGGCACGGGCGGCCTCTGGGTGCGCGAGGGGATCGAGGTCCCGCCGTCGTTCTTTGGCGGCACGGGGGGTGATTCGGACTCGCCGGACATGCCGGAACTGCTGCCGGACCGGCTGGAGGCGGGGTCGATGAACGGCCCCGGGATCGCCGGCCTCCTCGCCGGCGTGGAGTGGGTGACCACGCGCGGGGTGGATGCGATCCATCACCAGGAATCCGCCCTCAAGCAGCGGCTGTGGACCGCGCTCTCCGCCATCCCCGGCGTCACGATGCAGAGCCCGATGCACGGCGACGCGGGCACCGGCATCGTGACCATCACCATCGACGGCGTCGATCCCGCGGAGGCGGCGCGGCGGCTGGACGGAGAGTTCGGCGTGCTGGTGCGCGCGGGGCTGCACTGCGCGCCGGAATCGCACGTGCTGCTGGGGACGGAGCAGAGGGGCGCCGTCCGCCTTTCCGTCGGCTGGGCGACGACGAACGCGGACGTGGACCGCGCGGCGCGGGCGGTGGCGCGCATCACGGAAACAAAAGACAGCGGGCGCGGGTAGCTCTGCGGCCTCCGTCCACCGGGCGGGACAGGGGAGCACGCGAGAGGCTCCGTTGCAGTCGTGCGATCGAGAAGGCGGGTCCGTTGCCCGACGTTGATTGGACGCGGCGCCCGCCTCCAGAGCGAATGACTTCGCCGCTGGAAAATCGCGAAGTCCGCCTGCGCCGACGATGAAAGGGCGAGTGCGGCGTGGTCGGGCCAAGATCAGCGAATCAGCGAACGTGCGGATAGATCGAAGGAGAAAGCGATGGCGCGGCGTGGCGTGATTGGGAAGCTGATCCTGCTGGTGCTGCTGGCGGTGCTGGCCAGCGGCGCGTGGATGTTACGCGGGTTCATCCCCGGGCCGTGGCAGCAGGACCGCGTGGTGACGGAGGTGTCCGAAGAGGCGGCGGCGTCGGCCGACCGCAAGCTGGAGCGGCTGCGCACCGAGGGCGACACGGTGCGCCTGAGCGGCGCCGAGTTCACCAGCTACATCCGCTTCCGCATGGCCGAGCGCTTCAGCACCGGCGATGTGGAACTTCCGTCCGTCAGCTTCGAGGGCGAGACGGTGAGAGTGGATGGACGCCTGCCGCGCGACCGCATTCCCGAGCGCGACCTGCGGCGGCTGGGCCCGGGCGCGGACTTCGTTCCCGACACGGCCAACGTGGGCGTGAGCGGGCGGATGCGGATGCTGGCGCCCGGACGCGCGGCGCTCAGGGTGGAAGGCGTGAGGTTCGAGACGCTTCCCATCCCCCGCGAGCGGTTTCTGCCCATCCTGAACCGCGTGCGCGGCATGGACGAGCCCGGCCTGGAGCCGGACGAGCTGGCGTTCCAGCTTCCGCGCGGCGTCGGTGCCGCGCGCGTGGAGGACGGCATGCTGGTCCTCGCCCCCGACGCGCGGTAGAACGCGAGACGACCTCCGCCCTCCACGTAAAGTACGGGGAAGGGTGGAGGGCTGGCCCGGGTGTCTACCCGTCAGCGATCGAAGTTCAACCTCCCCCAGGATCTTGAGGGGGGTGGCCGAGGTTTACGAGCCCGGAGGGGGTGTGCCCCACGCGCGATGCCGTTCGAAGCGCCCAGGTCAAGCAGTCCATCCATCTACACCGAATAACAGGCCCCACGATGGCACGCATTCTGGTCGTTGACGACGAGGAAGGCATCCGGCGCGTCCTGCACCAGCTGTTCGAATACGAGGACCACGAGGTGCGCTCGGCGGGCGGCGGGGCCGAGGCCATCTCCATCCACCAGGAGTTCCATCCCGACGTCACCTTTCTGGACGTGAAGATGGCGCGGATGGACGGGCTGGAGGCCCTGACGAAGATCCGCGAAAACGATCCGGCGGCCGTGGTCATCATGATCAGCGGCCACGGGACCATCGACACGGCCGTGGAAGCCACCCGCCGTGGCGCGTTCGACTTCCTGGAAAAGCCGCTGGACACGGACCGGCTGCTCGTGGTGCTGCGCAACGCGCTGCAGACGCAGGGGCTGGTGCAGGAGAACGCGCGGCTGCGCGGCGAGATCGAGAGCCGGCACCAGATCGTGGGCCGCAGCTTCGCGCTGCGGCAGGTGCTCGATCGCGTCGAAAAGGTGGCGCCTACGGACGCGCGCGTGCTCGTCACGGGTGAGAACGGCACGGGCAAGGAGCTGGTGGCGCGCGCCATTCACCGCCTGAGCCCGCGCGCGGACAGGACTTTCGTGGAGGTGAACTGCGCGGCCATCCCCTCGGAGCTCATCGAAAGCGAGCTGTTCGGCCACATGAAGGGCTCGTTCACCGGCGCGCACGAGGACCGCGCGGGCAAGTTCGAGCTGGCGGACGGCGGCACGCTGTTCCTGGACGAGATCGGCGACATGAGCCTGCAGGCGCAGGCCAAGGTGCTGCGCGCGCTGCAGGAGGGGATCGTCACGCGCGTGGGCGGGGCGAAGCCCATCCAGGTGGACGTGCGCGTGCTGGCGGCCACCAACAAGGACCTGGAGGAGGAGATCAAGAACGGGCGTTTCCGCGAGGATCTGTACTACCGCCTGAACGTGATCCCCCTGCACGTGCCGCCGCTGCGCGAGCGCCGCGAAGACATCGCCATGCTGGTGCGGCACTTCGTGGAGACGTACGCCCGCGAGGCCAACCTGCGCCCCAAGCCGTTCACCGACGAGGCGCTGGAGCGCATGCAGCGCATGGACTGGCCCGGCAACGTGCGCGAGCTGCGCAACACGGTGGAGCGCCTGCTGATCCTGGCCGGCGGCGCCACGGTGACGGCGGACGACGTGGACCTGCTGGTGGGCGGGCGGATGAAGGGCGGCGGCCTGTCCGGCGACCTGCTGGGGTGCAACACCTTCGCCGAGTTCAAGGAAGCGGCCGAGCGCGCCTTCATTCTGCAGAAGCTGCGCGAGAACGACTGGAACGTCAGCGAGACGGCGCGCCTGCTGGACATGCCGCGCAGCAACCTGTACAAGAAGATCGAACGCTACGAGCTGGTGCGCGAAGGGTGATGGGCGGCTCCGGCGGAAGCGTCTGGCTGGCGTTGGGGCTGGCGTGGTTCGTGGGAATGTTCGGCGGCGGGTGGATGCTGGCGTGGCTGTACAAGCGCCTCCACCCGTCGCTGGCGTTCTACAAGCTCTGGGCGTTCTGGTCGATGATTCTGGGCGGCGTCGTCGCGCTGCTCATGGCCCTCGGCGTAGCGCGGATGTAGACCACGAGGGCAAGAGACAAACGTCAGATCACCCAGAGCAGCAGAGAGGCAGAGCCACAGAGACGGATCCTCTGCTGCTCTGCCTCTCTGTTGCTCTGCGTGAATGCAGTTTCTTCTGTCGATCAACCCGGTAGGTCGCCGCCCGGGCGCAGGCAGCCGTCGATGCGGTCGGGCTCGGCCCACGCCACGATGCCCTGGCGGTGATAGTGGGCCGCAAGCTCCAGCGGCGTGGCGGACATCCCGGCGGGGTACTCGTACGAGCGCGTGGTCCCGGGGTGCTGATGCTCGTTGCGCACGCCCGTGCTGGCGTTGAGCTCGTCGATGGCGGCCTGGGAGACGGCGGGGCGGAACTGCACCATCAGACGGTTGAGCAGGTACAGCGGGCAGTTGCCGCCGGCGCGATAGACGACGCTGGCGAAGCGGATGCCCTCGCTCAGCCGCAGCCAGCGCGCGGCATCTTCCGCGCGGCGCGGCCAGGTGCCCGGTGGAAGGTGAACCGTCCAGTGGCCGGACAGGTCGGCGAGGCGCATGGAATCCACCGCCACGCCGCGCTGGGCAAGCAGCGCCCGGACGTGTCCGGTGTCCGCCTCCGCTTCCGGCTGAACCGTGAGCCTCCGCGCATCGACGCTCAGGTAGATCTTCTGGTCCTGGTAGTAGTAGAACGGCCTGTCCTGCCGGGCGACGTCGGGCCCGGTCGCGTCGGAGCAGGAGGCGAGCGCGCCCGCAAGCGCGATGAGGACGGCGGCTGCCCGCGGAGAAGCGGGCGCGGATCGGCGGGTGGTCAGCATCTGGGTCAGCATCGCGGTGAAGCATGGAAGGTCGGCTCCACCACAACGTGCGGCACGCGTCCCGTGTGACTGGTGATCCGGCACCCTGCCCGGCGATTACGAGACGGCGGGGCCCGGCGACCGGCGCTGCGCACGGTGCAACGCGGGATGCACAGTGCTCTTCGCGACGTTCGCCTGTGTGCAAGAGCGCGGGCGTGGCGGCGAGTACGTGTCACTTCTCCGGCGCGGGACCGCACATCTGCAGGCGGTTGCCGAAGGGGTCGTAGAAGCTGCACCAGGTTACGTAGCCGGGGAACACGACGGGATCGTCGCAGCGCACGCCGCGGGCGCGCAGTTCGGCGCAGGCGGCATGGCAATCGAGCGTGTCGAGCACGACGGTGGTGGCGGTGGATGGCTGCCAGCCCGCCTCCGCCACCGTCAGCGCCAGGTTGCCGCCCGGCCCGCCGGTGCCGAACTCGATCCACCCCGCGTCCGGAAGATCGTACACCGGCCTGCCCAGCCCCAGCACGTCGCGGTAGAACTCTCGCGCCCGGTCCAGGTCCGGCACGGCGATGGAGACGACGTTGATGCCGTGGAATACGCCCATTGCCCGTCTCTGTTCGTAATGTGTGACGAGCTACGCGGACCGGATCCAGTCCATCAGGTGGTCATGGTCCTTCAGGTGCAGCCCGTAGTACTCGAGGTTCTCCCGCGTGGCGTCGGCGGTGAAGAAGGACGAGGTGACGATGATGCCGTGGTGCGCGCCCATCTTCTGCCGCACCGAGTTCACCTGGCGCACCACACCGACGCCGATCCTGCGCTGGGGTGCGTAGTGCTTGGCCTCGACGACGTACTTGGTGCGGATCCCCAGTTTGTCCTGTGAGAACGCGATGATGTCGGCCCCGCCGTCGCGCGTCTGCGCCGTCAGTTCCACCTCGTAGCCCAGCCTGGCGAACAACTCGTACACGAGCTCCTCGAACTGCCGGTGCGAGATCTCGTACACCAGCTCCGGCTTTCCGCGCAGAAGCCTGAGCAGCGACTCCTGGACGACGACGATCTGCGCCGGCTCCGGGACGGCGAGCGTGGTGGCGGGGCTGATGATGGTCCGCGCACCGTCGGGAGGGCTGGTTTCCTGCTGGATGAAGTGATCGCGGGCCTCGGCGACGGTAACGCGGATTCGGCGCGTCCTTCGGGGCAGGGCGCTGCTCACCCTGGCTTCCAGCTCGCGCAGCCCACCCTCGTCGATCCGGGAGAGCATGCGGCGGATCTCGACGCGCATCGCGCTGTCGAAGACCGACGGATTCATGAAGTCCGCCAGGCTGCCGGGCTCCGATTTCTCGATCTCCACTTCCCTGTCGTCCAGCCGGCCCTGCCGCAGGCGAGAACGGAACTTTTCCCGCGTTCTGGCGCGGCGCTCGAGATCTTCCGGGCCCACGCGAGCCCGACCGGCTGGCAAATCATCTGAGAGCGGCGGCAGCAGAAGGTCCAGGAGGCGCTCTTCCGCCCGCGCCTCCGCCACGTCCCGAGGCTCACCGTCGCCGGCAAGCACGAAATCAACCCGCATGGACATTCTCGGCGTCCGAAGCGACCAACGACCACGATCAAGTAGATGACGCCGGCGATGTCACGCAAGCACCTCGTGCCGCCACCGACGCAACGAACCCGGGCTCCGCGAAGAGATCGCGGAGC
>DATABT010000116.1:0-2921 GCA_036259455.1 Longimicrobium sp.
GCCCCGTCTTTGCTCGTTCCTCGCAAAACGGGGCTTCAACGACGAACGCGGGGACCTGTCTACGGCGTGCGGGTCAAGCCCACGCGAGCAGGTGAAGCCCCGTTCCGCGAGCGTCAGCGAGCGGAGACGGGGCTTATGGCATTTCGAGCCGCGGCTTTAGCCGCCCACTCGCCCCCGTTCGGCGACGGATTTCACCCCTTCACCCCTTCACCTCACGCCGCCGCCGCGATCGCCCGCACCACGTCGTCGATCCCCGCCTTCATCCGCGCCGTGGGGCCGCCGCCGTTGGCGATGATGCAGAAGATGATCTCCCGGCCGTCCGGCATCGTCACGAACCCGCTCAGCGAGTCCACGCCGCCGATGTACCCCGTCTTGGCCGCCACCCGCCCCCGCAGGTCCGTCAGCCGGCTGCGCAGCGAGCCGTCCTGCGCGCCGCTCACGGGGAGCGCGCGGCGGACGATCGCCTGCTGCGGCGTGCGGCGCACGTAGTCCAGCAGCCGCACCAGCGCGCGCGGCGTCACCAGGTTCCCTTCGGACAGGCCGGAGCCGTCGCGCAGCACGAAGTCCGCGGAGTCGATCCCCACCACGCGCATCAGGAACTCGCGCTCCACCGCCAGCCCCGCCGCCCAGCTCCCCTCGCCGCGCACCTCGCGTCCCAGCGTCTTCACCAGCAGCTCGGCGAACCAGTTCTGGCTGTTCATCAGCACCGGGCCGATGGCCTGCGGCAGCGGCGGCGAGTTCCACTCGACCAGCGGCGTCATCCCGCCCACGGGGGATGCGGACGGATGGGAGACGATGCGCACGGGGTCGCGCGCCACGGCGATCCCCTTGCGCTCCAGCACCTCGCGAAAGACGATGGCCGTCCAGCGCGCCGGGTTGTCCACCGCGAACGACTCCGTGTCCGCGCCGCTGCCGAGCGGGATGTTGCCGTACGCCCGCACCGCCCCCGGCAGAGCGCCGCGGTCCAGGTCGAACGTGTGCCGCCCGCGGGCGGCGACGGTGCGCGACGCGTTTTCCAGCGTCCACGCCCCGCTGGCCGGCGAGCCCGTGATGCGCGCGGGCGCGCCCACCGAGGTGCCGGGCTGGATGACGAAGTCGATGGAGTTGTCGTTGAAGCCCAGCGCGCCCACCGGCGCCGCGTACCACCAGCGCAGGTCGTACGCGTCCCAGTCGCCGCGCACGTGCTCCGCGTCGAACCAGCTCTCGTCCGCCACGATCCCCCCGCTTACGCGCCGGACGCCCCGCGCCAGCAGCGAGTCCGCCAGCATCTCGAACACCGCCGTCTTCGAGGGAAAGTAGCGCGCGCTGATCATGGGGTCGCCGCGGCCGTAGAGCACCAGGTCGCCCTCCAGCGTGCCGTCGCGTACCGGGCCGGCCGCGTACAGGCTGGTGCGAAAGCGAAAGTCCGGCGCCAGGTGGTGCGCCGCCGCCGCGGCGACGATCAGCTTCAGGTTCGACGCGGGAATCAGCGGACGCGCCGCGTTGCGCGCGTAGAGCGTGCGGCCGGTCGATGCGTCGCGCACCTCGATTCCCCACGTGGCCCGCGACAGCTGCGGACGGGCGAGGATGGAGTCGATCCGCGCGGCCAGACGGGCGTTCGCGGGGGTGGAAGTGGCGGACGGCCGGGAAACTGCTACATTGGCGAAACGGGGGGTCTGCGCGTGCAGCGGCACCAGGGCCGCGAACGCCAGCAGGCCCGCCAGGCGGCGGGGACTCACCAGACGACGACGAAGAACAGGCACGGATGCGATCGGGTTGGGTGGCGGCCGGATGAGCGAAATCCTGTTTGCGGACGACGACGACGCGCTGCGCCGCATGATCGGCGAGCTGCTTCGGCATGCCGGCCACACGGTGCGGCTTGCCGAAAACGGCACGCAGGCGCTGGCCGAGGTGCGCCGGCACGCGCCGGACCTGGTGATCCTGGACTACCGGATGGGGACGCCGGACGGGTTCACCGTCTGCCGCAGCATCAAGGACGACCCGCGCGTGGCGCACGTCCCCGTCCTCATCCTCACCGGCGAGTCGCGCATCGAGGACCGGCTGGGCGGCTTCGAGGCCGGCGCGGACGATTATCTCGCCAAGCCGTTCGACGCGCGCGAGCTCCTGGCGCGCGTCACCGCCCTGCTGCGCCAGGCCCAGCGCGCGCTGGACCGGAATCCCACCACCGGGCTCCCCGGCGGCGTGGCCATCGAGCGCGAGATCGACCGGCGGCGGGCGGAAGGGCAGACGTTTGCCGTGGTCTACTTCGACCTGGACGACTTCAAGCCGTTCGCCGACCGCTTCGGCTTCGCGGTGGCGGACGAGGCCATCCGCGAGGCCGGCCGCTCCATCGCCGCCACGGCCGAGGGGCGCAGCGACACCTTTGTGGGACACGTGGGCGGCGACGACTTCGTCCTGGTCTGCCCCGCGGAGCAGGGGCACGAGCTGGCCCGCATTGCCCGTGCGCGCTTTTCGCAGGCGCTCCCCCGCCACATTCCCGAAGACGCGGTGCGCGCCGGCGTGTACCGGGGGATGGACCGCGCGGGGGTGGAACGCGAGTTCAACCTCACCCGCCTTTCCGCCGCCGTCATCCGGGTCGACCCCGCGCGGTGGACCACGCTGGAGCGCCTGGGCGAGCTGGTGGCGGAGGCCAAGCACCGCGCCAAGACGCCCGGCGCCGGCGGCATCGCCGAAACGGAGTTGTAGGTCCGAATCTAACCACGTTCGCGGCACCCCCGAAAGACGGTTTCACGCGGAGGGCGCGTCAAGGGCCAGAGAGTCCATGCCAGGCCTCCGTCCGCCCGGAATGGGTGTCACACAGCGCACGGAGCAACGGAACGACAGAGACAGCAGCCTCATCTCTTTTCCTCTGTTGCTCGGTGTGACATTTCCTTTGCCGGCCCGGGATGTCATGACTCGTTCGGCGCTGCGCGCAGCGCCGA
>DATABT010000117.1:0-1631 GCA_036259455.1 Longimicrobium sp.
GCAGCGACATCGTGGCCGTAAGGCGGGACCCCTCCGCGCGCGGCTAGATGTGGCCGCGGATGCGCGGCCAGCCACCCGTTCTGGTAGCCGATCGCGCGCTCGATCCGGATCTCGTTCTCCACGACCTCGCCCTCGAAGGGCGCGGCGGGCTTGCCGAGGCCCAGGAAGCGCGGTGCGCCCGTCGCCTGCCGCGTCCGCGTGCACGCCTCGCCGGGGGGGAGCGGGGAGTCGATGACCAGCGTGTCGTGCGAAAAGAGTTGCATGGGTCACGGCTCCGGCCGCCAGGGGTCGGACGGGTTGAAGTGCTCGTACACGGCGCGGGAGACGGCGCGGATCAGGCGGTGGCCTTCGTTGTCGTGCGCGTAGCTCTCGTCCACCTGATTCTTCGTCATCACGGCCAGCACGTAGTCGCCGCCGGGCGCGTTCACCAGCAGCACCTCGCTACGCGAGCGGTCCACGAAACCCTGCTTGGTCGCCGCCTGCACCGCCGGCGGGAGCTGGGAGAGGGCGAAATCGTCCCAGTAGCTCTTCGTCAGCATGCGGTACATCGCGGCGGAGGCGCGCGGGCTCACGGCGCGGCCCTCGCGGATCATCACCAGCGCCCCGGCGATCTCGCGCGGGGTGGTCTGGCCCCAGCCGTAGACGGACCGCGCCTCTTCGCGCCCCGGCGTGCGCGAGTTCACGCGCGTGTGCTCGAAGCCGTGCGCCGCCATCCACTCGTTCACCGCCGCGCCGCCGCCCACCAGCGCCTGGATCCACAGGCTGGCCACGTTGTCGCTCACCGTGAGCATCAGAAAGGCCAGCTCGCGCAGCGGGAGCGTGTCGCCGGGCGCCATGTATCCCACCACGTCCGTGGCTTCCACGTAACGGTAGTTCAGCGTGTCGGGATAGGACACGCGTGCGTCCAGGTCCAGCATCCCCCGCTCCACCTGGTCGTACAGGGTGAGGAGGATGGGGATCTTCACCAGGCTGGCGGTGGGAAAGACGGTGTCCGCGTTGAGCGATGCCTCGGCGCCCGTGGGGAGATGGCGGACGTAGATGCCCACGGTGCCGCCGAACCCGCGCGCCAGGCTGTCCACGCGCGCCTGCAGCGCCGGGTCCGTCCACGCGGCCGGCGGGGACTGCTGCGCCCGCGCGGCGGCGGCGTGGAGGAGAAGGAGAACGGGAAGAAGAAGCCGCTTCATGCGCCTGTGCGTGAGGGGACGTCCGCGCGGGCGGCGCGGACCCATGCCGCGGCGTCGGCCGCGATGTCGTGCGGGGAGCGTCCGCCGGCGGGGATGGGAAGGTGCATGGATGCCCGCAGCGTCTCCCTCTCCCGCAACTCGCCTTCGATGTCCTGCTCGGCCTCGCCGCGGGCGCGCAGGCGCCCCGCCCGCACTTCGCCGGGACAGTCCAGCCAGGCGCAGCGCACCGTTCCATCGAACGTGCCGTGACGAAAGTCGCCGGCGCGCGCGGGGCCGCAGAGCAGCACGTCGCGGCCGCCCGCCAGCACGGACCGCACGATGGCGATCCACAGGGCGCGCAGCCGGCTCCAGGTGGAAGGATCGCGGCGCGCGTCCCGGCCGCCGCCGCCGAAAGGCCCGGGAGCAGCACCTCCCGGTCGAACACCACCACCTCCGGGAGCATGCGCG
>DATABT010000118.1:0-8916 GCA_036259455.1 Longimicrobium sp.
AGCGAGACGTTGCCGCCCGTGACCGGCGTCTCCAGCCGCGCGCACGCCTCGCCGATGCCGCGCAGGCTCTCCGCCAGCTGGTGGTAGACCTCCGGCTTGAGCGGGTTGCCGAAGTTCAGGTTGTCCGTCACCGCGCGCGGCACGGCGCCGCTGCACGCCAGGTTGCGCGCCGCCTCGGCCACGGCGATCTGGCCGCCGCGGTACGGGTTCAGGTAGACGTAGCGCGCGTTGCAGTCCACCGTGGCGGCGATGGCCTTGCGCGTTCCCCGCAGCCGGATGACCGCGGCGTCGCTGCCGGGGCCGACGACCGTGTTGGTGCGGACGGTGCTGTCGTACTGCTCGTACACCCAGCGCTTGGACGCGATGGTGGGCGAATCCAGCAGCTTCCGAAGCGTCCACGTCGGATTCTTCTCCTCCGCGCGCGGTTGGATGCTGGAGACGTCGAACGCCCGGAGCGCCGTGATCTCGGGGTCTTCCTTGGGCTCGCGGGTGTAGGTGGGGCAGGCGTCCACCAGCGGTTCGCCGGGGATGTCGACGACGACCACGCCGTTCTCGCGGATCACGTAGCGCCCCGTGTCCGTCACGTGGCCGATGACCTCCGCGTCCAGGTCCCAGCGGCCCAGGATGGCGCGCACGTCGTTCTCGCGGCCCTGCCTGGCCACGACCAGCATGCGCTCCTGCGTCTCGCTGAGCAGGATCTCGTACGGCGTCATCCCCTTTTCGCGGACGGGGACGGTGGTGATCTCGATGTCCACCCCCGTGCCGCCGCGCGCCGCCATCTCGGTGGACGAGGAGACGAGCCCCGCCGCGCCCATGTCCTGAATGCCGACGATGTGGCCGCTGCGGATGAGCTCCAGCGACGCCTCCAGCAGCAGCTTCTCGGTGAAGGGATCGCCCACCTGCACCATGGGCCGCTTGGCCTCGCTCTCCTCGCTGAGCTCGGCGGACGCGAAGGTGGCGCCATGGATGCCGTCGCGCCCCGTCTTGCTGCCGACGGCCATGATGGGATTGCCCACGCCGGACGCCACGCCGCGGATGAGCTCCTCCTTCTTCATCAGCCCGATGGCCATGGCGTTGACCAGCGGGTTTCCTTCGTACGCGGAATCGAAGTAGACCTCGCCCGCCACGGTGGGAATGCCGACGCAGTTGCCGTAGTCGCCGATCCCCTTCACCACGCCGGCGAACAGGTAGCGCACGCGGTCCGCGTCGTCGCCGTCGATCTCGCCGAAGCGCAGGGAGTTGAGGCAGGCGATGGGCCGCGCGCCCATGGTGAACACGTCGCGCAGGATGCCGCCCACGCCGGTCGCGGCGCCCTGGTACGGCTCCACGGCGGAGGGGTGGTTGTGCGACTCGATCTTGAACGCGACCGCCAGCCCGTCGCCCACGTCGATGACGCCAGCGTTCTCTCCCGGGCCCTGCAGCACCCAGGGCGCCGTGGTGGGCAGCTTGCGCAGGAGCGGCTTGCTGTTCTTGTAGCCGCAATGCTCGCTCCACATGGCGCTGAACACGCCCAGCTCGGTGTAGGTGGGCTCGCGGCCAAGGATGTCGAGAATCAGCGAGTACTCGTGCTCGCTGATCCCGTGGTCGGCCACGAGCTCGGGGGTGATGGGCGGATCGCCGGGACGGGGCTGGACGGACATGAGTGCGAAGGTGCGAATGCTTTACGGGTTTCTTGCGTCGTTGCGCCGGGCCCGCTCGGTGGCGGTGGGCTCGTTGGCGCGGTCCTGTACGTTGCGCCGGTTCTTCCGGTCGATGGAGGTTTCGCCGCGCGCGTCGGCCGCCTCCGTGTTCTCCGCCGGGTTTGCCGGCTCCGCGTCGGCCGTGCCCGGCAGCGGCCCGTCCACGGCGGGCGGGTTCGTCCCCGTGGCGGGCTGCGGCTCGGCCTGGGCCGGCGGCGTGTTGATGATGATGGTGGACGGCTCGCCCGGCCGCCCCTCGCGCGCCTCGTTCACCGGCACCGGCGGCCGGTTCTGCGACGCGGGCGCGTCGGGCTGCGTGATGATGATGGTGGAGGGCTCGCCCGGCTGCCCCTCGCGCGCCCGGGGACGCGCGCGGTCCGCGTCGTCCACGCGTACCCCGCCCACGCGTGCGCGGCCGGCAGGCGCGTCGTTCAGGCGCCCGTCGTTCGCCGTCACGCCCGCGGCGCGGCCCAGCGCGTCGTCGGGGGCGGGGCCGGCAAAGCGGCGCCGCGCGGTGCGCAGCACGGCGGCCACCACGCGGTCGTTCTGAAAGAAGACCACGTCGTCGCTGCCGCAGCTGATGGGGCAGCCGTTCAGGTAGTACCAGTACGTCCAGTCGCCCTGCGCGCGCGTCGTGGCCGGCGCGCCGAAGCGGTCGCGCACCTGCTCCGTCGTCATTCCCGGCGCGATGGTGCTCTGCGCTTGGGCGGGCGTGGCGGCGGCGGAGAGCAGCATTGCCGCGCCGGCCAGCAGCATCGACTTCTTGGTCATCTCCACCTCCGCTCTGAGGGACGGTTCCAACGGCAGGGGTTCAAGTGCCCAGGTTCAAGTGCCCAGCCGGTTCATCGATTCTGGGCACTGGGTACTGGGCACTGGGCATTGGGCACTGGTCACCGGGCACTTCCCACCAGAAAATCCGCCACCGACTGAAACAGCCCCAGCCCGTCCGTGCTCCCCAGCACGGGGTCCACCACCCGCTCCGGGTGCGGCATCATTCCCAGCACGTTCCCGGCCGCGCTCACGATCCCCGCGATGTTGCGCGCGCTGCCGTTGGGATTGGCCCCGGGAGTCACGTTGCCGTCCGCGTCGGTGTAGCGAAAGATGACGCGGCCCGTGCCCTCAAGGTCATCCAGGATCTCCGCGTCCGCCGTGTAGCACCCCTCGCCGTGCGCAATGGGCACGCGCAGCACCTGCCCCACCTCGTACAGCGACGTGAACGGCGGCCGCGACTGCTCCACCCGCAGGTACACGGGGCGCGAGCGGAACTTCAGACTGCGGTTGCGGATGAGGGCGCCCGGCAGCAGGCCGCTCTCGCACAGGATCTGAAAGCCGTTGCACACGCCGGCCACCGGCCCGCCCGCGTTGGCGAAGGCGATCACCTCGCGCATGATGGGGCTGTGCGCCGCGATGGCGCCCGCGCGAAGGTAGTCGCCGTAGCTGAACCCGCCGGGAAGGAACACCGCGTCCACCCCCTGCAGGTCGTGCTCCTTGTGCCAGAGGAACACCGCCTCCGCCCCCAGCCCTTCCTGGACGGCCTTGTAGCAATCGTAGTCACAATTGCTGCCGGGGAAGGTCACCACGCCGATCTTCATGCCGCGCTCCCCACGGTCACGCTGAAGTCCTCCGTCACGGGATTGGCCAGCAGCTGGCGGCACATGGCCTCCGCCCGCTCCCGCGCCTGCGCCTCGTCCGCCGCCGCGAGGTTGAAGACGATCAGCCGCCCCACGTGCACCTCGCCCACGCCGTCGAAGCCCAGCGAGGCCAGCGCCCCGCCCACCGCCTTGCCCTGCGGGTCCAGGATGCCGCGCCGCGGCGTGACCCGCACCTCGATGCCGTATTCCGTCACCTGCGCTCTCCGCGGTCAAGTTTTCTGCGATCCGTCCTGCGCCGCCCGAAGCGCTGCGGGCGCATCTGCTCGTAGTCCAGCTCCCGCCGCTCGTCCGGCTCCAGCTCGTCTTCCAGAAAGTCCCGCTCCGGCAGCCGCTCCGCCAGTCCCATTCCCACCGACCGCACCAGCCCGTAGGTGATGTACAGGATGGAGAAGGGGAAGAAGAAGTACTCCGGGTACGTGAACGCGCTCACCAGCGAAACCACGGCCAGCAGGATGGCGAACCGGCCGCCCCAGCTGCGCGTGCTGAAGCGCGGCACCACCGGGTACAGCACGTTGCTCACCATCATCAGCCCCAGGAACAGCGTGAGCCACCCCGCCGTGCGGGTGATGGGCACGCGGCTCAGGAACTGGTCGAAGAAGGGGGTCTGCGTGAAGGCGTAGTACGTCGCCAGGCAGCTGCCGGCCGTGGGCGAGGGAAGGCCGTGAAAGGTGCTCTTGGCCGTCCCCGCCTGCTCGATGTTGAAGCGCGCCAGCCGGAAGACGGCGGCCACGATGTACAGAAAGGCCAGGATCCACGCCCACTCGCCGCCCTGCTGCATGAAGGCGAAGTAGGCGATCATCGCCGGCGCCACGCCAAAGGAGATGGCGTCCACCAGCGAGTCCAGCTCCTCGCCGAACGCGCTTCCCGTGGCGGTGAAGCGGGCGATGCGGCCGTCCAGCAGGTCCATGATGGCGGCGCCCACGATCATCCATCCCGCGGTGGAATACGCGCCGCGCGACGCCGTGACGATGGCCCAGATGCCCAGGAACAGGTTGCCCAGCGTGAACGCGCTCGGCAGGATGACGATCCCCCGGCGCAGCCGGCGGCGGCGCGGCGGAATGTCCAGCAGCTCGGTCATCGACCCGCTCCCGGATCAGCGAGCGGAAACTCGTCCAGCGTCATCCCCGTGAGCCGGCGGAACGCGTCCTGGTAGCGGCGCGACGTCTCCTCCACCACCTCCGGCGGCAGCTCCGGCCCCGGGGGCGTCTTGTTCCATCGCCCGTCCGCGCAGAGCGCTTCCAGCCAGTCGCGCAGGGGCTGCTTGTCCAGCGAGGGCTGGCCCCTGCCGGGTGCGTACGCCTCCCCGGGCCAGAAGCGCGACGAATCCGGCGTGAGCACCTCGTCCATCAGCCGGATGGTGGCGTCGCCGTCCGTGCCGAACTCGAACTTGGTGTCGGCGATGATGATGTCGTTCTCCGCCGCGATCTCCCGCCCGCGCCGGTAGACGGCCAGCGACGCCTCGCGCAGCCGTTCCGCCGCGTCATCGCCCACGATCTCCTTCATCCGCCGGAAGGGGATGTTCTCGTCGTGGCCGCTCTCGGCCTTGGTCGCGGGGGTGAAGAGGGGCGATTCGAGACGATCGGACTCGCGCAGCCCGGGCGGCAGCGGCTCGCCGGCCAGCGTGCCCTGCGCGCGGTATTCCTTCCACGCGCTCCCGCTGAGGTAGCCGCGGACCACGCATTCCACGGGGAACGGCCGGAGCTTGCGGCAGAGCATGGATCGCCGCGCCCACGCCGCGCGATGCGGCGCCAGGGCGGGGTAGCGGCGGACGATCTCGTCGGGGTCGACGGAGAGGACGTGGTTGGGAACGATGTCGGCCGTGCGCGCGAACCACCACGCGCTGATGAGGGTGAGCACCTCGCCCTTGCGGGGCACGGGCGAGGGCATCACCACGTCGAACGCGCTCACGCGGTCCGTGGCGACCATCAGCAGGGCGTCGCCCAGGTCGTACACGTCGCGGACCTTGCCCCGCACCCGCAGCGGGAAGGGGAGGTCTGTGCTGACCAGCGTGGCAGTCAGGGTCGCGCTCCGTCAGGGGTGGTTTCGGAGCCGGGAAGTTAGCCAACGCGCCGGAGGGCGGCAACCGGGCGGGGAGGGGAGTGCGAAGGTTCGAAAGGGGGTACGACGGTACGATGGCGCGAAGGTACGGAAGTCCGGGAGCGGTGGGGGTGCCGGGCGAGCGCCCCCTCCCGCTCGTCGCCTCGCGACCTCCCCCAGAAACCCCCTGGGGGAGGTTGGGTGGGCGCCGGGTCCTCGCCCGGGATCGAGCGAGCGGGTGAGAGCCAGCGGATTACGAGGAAACCCCCGCCGGCTCCATCCGCCGCGTGCCGTCCACCGCGAAGTGGATGGACGAGTCGATGTACGCCGACTGGTCGATGCGCGTGTCCAGGCGCGCGGCGATGATCGTCGACACCACGCCGTGCAGAATCGCCCAGATCACGTGCGCGTGGATGCGCGCCTCGGCCGCGCCGGGAAACGTGTCCGGCGCCGTCTCCTGCACCAGTCGCGAAAGCACGTCCATGGACCGCGTGGCGCGGCGGAACATGTCGCGCGGAAAGCGCTCCGCCAGCCGCGGGTGGTGCATGTACATGATCTCGTAGTACTCGGGGTTGTCCAGCCCGAACTCCACGTACCTGCGGCAGTGCAGCTCCAGCCGCTGGGCCGGCGTACCCGGCACCTCGGCCGCTTCCGCCACGATGTCGTACCAGCGCTGGAATCCCTCGTCGATCAGCGCGTGGACGAGCTGGTCCTTGCTGGCGAAGTGCTCGTAGATGCTGCTCACGCTGCACCCCACCTGCCGCGCGATCTTGCGCATGGACAGGTTCTCGTAGCCGTCGCGCACCAGCAGGGTGCGCGTGGTGTCGAGCGTGGCGGCGCGCAGGCCGGTTTCCGTCCAGGGCTGCTGCATCTAACCAGAAGCGCGGGGAGAAGATCCGGCGGATGAGCCCGGCCCGGCGCGACAATCTGCCGGGCGCCGCCAGATGGTGTCAACCGCGCGCCGCTGGGCTTGCGCCGCGCGCGAGCGCATCCTGGCCTTGCCGCCGAACGATGATCGTGTCGAAGGATTCCACATTCTCGCGCGACCGAACCGCCGCACCTGGAGACGCACGTGGCCGTTCGTGCGGGAAGTGCGCTCCGGCGGGGGCCCTCTCCCCCGGACGGCCTTACGCTCGTTCCTTGCGACGGCGTCAGACCCCTCTCCCAACACCGGGTAGGGGTGGTGCAGGGTGGAAGTGCCGAAGCGCGTCGAATTATCCCCTCTCCGCGAGGAACGAGCGGGGCGGGGCCGGGGGAGGGGCCCCACAGTCCGCGTCGAGGCGGGCGAATCATCCGCCTCTCCCAGCCTCCCCGACCGGAACACCTCTTGCCGCGCAGTTTTCGCCATCATCCCGGGCCCCGGGCGGTCCCGGAATCAACGTTTCTGGAAGAGGGTGAGCATGGTTCGGATCGGGGATTCGGAGCTGGAGATCTTTCCGCTGGGGCTGGGCGGCAACACGTTCGGCAACACGACGGACGAGCGGCAGTCGATGGAGGTGCTGGACGCGTTCGTGGCGGCGGGCGGCAACCTCGTCGACACCGCGGATTCGTACTCGCACTGGAAGCCCGGCAACCGCGGCGGCGAGTCGGAAACCATCCTGGGCGAGTGGATGCGCCGGCGCGGCAACCGCGCGTCGGTGGTGATCGCCACCAAGGTGGCCGGCCATCCCGAGTTCAAGGGCCTCGCCCCCGGCAACATCGCCCGCGCGGCCGACGCGTCTCTGCGGCGCCTTGGGACGGATTACATCGACCTGTACTACGCCCACCACGACGATCCCGCCGTGCCCGTGCCGGAGATCGCCGCCGCGTTCGACGCGCTGGTGCGCGCGGGCAAGGTGCGCTACGCCGCCATCTCGAACCTGTCTCCGCAGCGCATCGACGAGTGGATGACGGTCGCGCGGCGCGACGGACTGGCGGTGCCCATCGCGCTGCAGCCGCAGTACAGCCTGGTGAGCCGCCAGACGTACGAGAGCACCTTCGCGCCGCTGGCCCGCAAGCACGGTCTGGCCGTGTTCCCGTACTTCGCGCTGGCGAGCGGCTTCCTTACCGGAAAGTACCGTACGCGGGCGGACCTGGAGGGCGCGGCGCGCGGCAAGGCGGTGGCGCCGTATTTGAACGCGGACGGCCTGCGGGTGGTGGATGCGCTCCGGTCCATCGCCGATTCCCGCGGCGCGGCCGTCGCCACCGTCGCGCTGGCGTGGGTGCTCGCCAGGCCGGCCATCACGGCGCCGCTGGCCAGCGCCACCCGCCTGCCGCAGCTGGCGGAACTGATGGCGGCCCCCGCGCTGCGCCTGACGGACGGCGAGGTGGCCGCCCTGGACGAGGCGTCGCGGCCGTTCGCCTGATCCGCTCCCCCCTCCGCAGAATGGACGGGGAGACCGGAGTGGCGGGCCCCGCCGGCACAGCGTGATGTCTTTCGCCGCGATCGAAGTTCAACCTCCCCCAGGGGTTTTGGGGGGGAGGAGGGCGAGGTTTACGCGCCCGGAGGGGGGATTCGCCCGCGCGTGGATAGTCGTTCGAAGCGCGATCCAATTCTCCCCTCTCCGCGAGGAACGAGCGGGGAGGGGCCGGGGGAGGGGCCCCGCGGATGAACGTCCGCGGCGGCGCCGTGTACCGGAGCGCGCGAACGTCACCGCGTCTCCTCCGATTCATCGGCATGGCCGTCATATCTCCATCCGTCGATACCGAAACCCTGGAGCCGCTGCTGGACCTGCTGCGCGGACGCCGCGCGGTGGTGCTGGCGGGGGCCGGGTGCAGCACGGAATCGGGCATCCCCGACTACCGCGGACCGGACGCGAAGCCGCGCTCGCCCATCCAGTACCAGGAGTTCGTGCGCAGCGAGCCGGCGCGCGTCCGCTACTGGGCGCGCAGCGCCGTCGGATGGCCGCGCTTCAGTGCCGCGCGGCCCAACGCGGGCCACCGTGCGCTGGCGGAACTGGAGGAGGCCGGCGCCGTGCAGGGCATCATCACGCAGAACGTGGACGGCCTGCACCACGCGGCCGGCAGCCGCCGCGTGGTGGAACTGCACGGCTCGCTCGCGTCCGTGCGCTGCCTGTCGTGCAGCGAGATTACCGGCCGCGACGCGTTCCAGCACCGGCTTCTGTCGATGAACGCGGACTGGTCCGGGCGCCTGCGCGACGTGGAGCAGGCGCCGGATGGCGACGCGGAGCTGCCCGCGTGGGCGATGGAGACGTTCCGTGTGCCGGAGTGCGAGGCGTGCGGCGGCGTGATCAAGCCCGACGTGGTCTTCTTCGGCGAGAACGTGCCGCCGGGGCGGGTGGAGGAGGCGTGGCGCCTGTTCGCGGAGGGCGACGTGCTGCTGGTGGCGGGCTCGTCGCTCACGGTGTACTCCGGCCGCCGCTTCATCTACCGCGCGCAGCGGGACGGCGTCCCCATCGCCATCGTCAACATCGGCCCCACGCGCGCGGACGAGATGGCTACCGCCAAGGTAGAGGGCCCGCTCGGCCGTATTCTTCCGCGGCTGGCCGACGCGCTGCGGCGCTGATCCGTCGGCCGCTCGGGTGCGGCGATCTCTACCCGCCGGCCCC
>DATABT010000119.1:0-6704 GCA_036259455.1 Longimicrobium sp.
CCCCCCGCGCCCGTGCATCCGCACTTTCATCACGCATGCGCAACTTCTTTCTGGTCTTCCGGCTGCTGCCGTTCGCGCTGTCCTTTGCCCGCGACCGGCGGCGGTTCGTTTTCTGGGGGCGGCCCGCGCGGCGCACGGAGGCGTTCCACCGCGCCCGGGCGACGCGTCTGGCGCACGTCATCCCCGGCCTGGGCCCCACTTTCGTCAAGATCGGCCAGGTATTTTCCGCCCGCCCCGACGTGGTGCCGGAGCCGTACCTCTCCGCGCTCGCCGAGCTCACCGACCGCGTGCCGGCCGTTCCTTTCTCGCGGATCGAGCACGAGCTGACGGCGGCGTACGGCGCGCCGGTCGACGAAGTGTTCGAGGCGTTCGACCGCGTGCCGCTGGCGGCGGGGTCGCTGGGCCAGGTCTACCGCGCCCGCTACCGGGGCGAGGACGTGGTGGTGAAGGTTCTGCGCCCGGGCGTGGAGCCCATCGTGGAGCACGACGTCCGCTTCGTGCGCGGCGGGCTGCGCCTGGTGGAGCGCTGGTGGAGCCATCCGCAGCTGCGCGGCCTGCACGTGGTGATCGACGAGTTCGAGCGCCGCATCGCGGACGAGATGGACCTTCGCAAGGAGGCGGCGTACGCCCGCGCCATCGGCGAAAAGTTCGCGGCCAGCCCTCGCGTGGTCGTTCCCCGCGTGATCGACGGGATGGTGCACCGCCGCACGCTGGTGCTGGAGTACGTGGAAGGTGTGCGCGCGGACCGCATCGACGCGCTGGTGGAGATGGGCGTGGTGGACGCCGAGCGCGTGGTGGACGCGGTGGTGGAGGCCTACATCCAGATGATGCTGGTGGACGGCCTGTTCCACGCGGACCCCCACCCCGGCAACCTGCTGGTGCGGGCGGACGGCGCGCTGGTGCTGCTGGATTTCGGGATGGTGATCGAGGTGGATCCCGGAATGCGCCACCACCTGGTGCACACGGCGCTGGCCGCGGTGCGCGGCGATGCGGACAAGGTGGTGGATGGATTCTTCAACCTCGGCATCGTGGCGCCGGAGACGGACCGCGAGACCATCCGCCGCCTGGTCGCGCTGATCATGGAGATGACGGAGCGCGGCGCGGAGCTGGGCGAAATCCGGGGCGCCCTGGCGGACGAGGTGATGCACCTGCTGTACGACTGGCCGGTGGTGCTGACGGGGGAGATGACGTACTTCGGCCGTGCCGTGGCGCTGATCGAGGGGCTGGGCGCGCGCCACGTTCCCGACTTCAACCCCGTGCGGTTGGTGCGCCCGCTGCTGATGAAGCACCGCGTGGCCGTTCTCCGCGCGCTGAGCCCCACGGACGACGAGACGCAGGACCTGGCGTTTGCGCTGGGCCTGCTCACGCGCGACGTGTCGCGCGTGGTGGGCAACGCCGCGCGCGAGCTGTTCGGCGTGCTGGCGACGCACGTCCCCGGCTTCTGGGCCGCGCTCACGTCACCGGCGCGTGCCATCCCGGCCGCTCCCGCCGCCCCGGCGATCGCGCCGGCGCCGGAGCCCGTGGCCGCGCTCCCGGCGGCGGTGGAGTAGAAGGAGCGGAGGAGGAGGACTCTTCCGCGCCGCCGCCCCCGAGGGCGAATGAAGGCGGCTCGACCTGCCAGAAGCCCCGTATCCGCTCGCTTGCGCTCGCGGAACGGGGCTTCGGTTATGGCACACGATGATGTCGAGAGGTCGGCGCTACGCGCACCGTGTATCCTGAAACTCGCGCGGGCCGCGATTGTCATTTCGAAGGAGGCGCCCGCGTAATCGCTGCCGGTGCAGGAAGCTCTGGCGCCGACTGAGAAATCTACTTACCCGTGCTGGTGACCCATTTTCTCGCTCCGCGCTCGCCCAGCGTTTCTTTCCATCCAGGGAGGCGCCGCCGGAATCCCGACCAAAGGACCTTGCCGGCAAAGCGACAGGCTGGCTTCGGTGCGAGGGACGGGGCTTTCGCTTCGCGGACAAACTTCTTCGGTCGCGCTGAAAGCGTTGTGCACCATGGAGTTTCGTGATGGTGCTCCCTGAATGGAAGGGATGCGGGTGAGGTCCGACGAGCGGGGCGTGGCACCTGCCCGGGCGAGTAGATTTCTCAGTCGGCGCCGCCGGGTTCCTGCACCGGCAGCAATCACGCGGGCGCCTCCTTCGAAATGACAGCCGCGCCGCGAGCGACGTTCATCCAACAGGTTGCGCGCAGCGCCGAACGACTCAGGATGACGTCACCTGCTTCTCGGTGGATCAAACACACCCTCAGGAAACCACTCGATCGAGCGAATTTCGTATCAGCCGATTTCTCCATCCCCGTATCGCGCGTGGTAGGCGGCGAGGGCGGTGCGGTGGATGCGCTCCTTTTCCGCGCGGACCTCCTCCAGGTGCTCCGGGGCCTCGGTGGCGCCGATCCAGTCGGAGAGCGGGTCGATGATCCAGTCCAGCAGCGACGCCCGCGCGTAGAGCGCCAGCCGCTCCCGCACCGCGGCATCGGCGGTGATGGCGGGCGGCAGGGCGCGTTCCGCGGCGGTGCGCAGGTCGCCGCGCGCGGGGCCGAAGAGCATGCACCAGTCCAGCGCCGAATCGCCGAGCGCCAGGTCGTCCCAGTCCAGCACGTACCACGCTCCGCCGGGGCTCACCAGCAGGTTGTTGAGCCACAGGTCGCCGTGCGTGGGCGCATCCGCCGCCTCGGTGAACGCGGGCGCCGCGGAGACGGCCGCTTCCAGCGCCATCGTCTCGTCCCTCATCCACCGCAGCAGCTCCGCGGAGACGAACGGCGGCGGCACGGGGGTGATGTACTCCAAGTCCTCCAGCGCGCGCCGGTAGTAGGTGCGCCGGTACACGTCCGCGCACGTCGCCGTCTTCGCCGGCAACTGCGCCGCGAACTGGAGGTCGCGGTGCAGGCGGTCGATGCAGGGCACGACCTCCGCCGCCAGCCGTGCATCGAGTGACGGCGGCGGCGCTCCGTCGATCCACCGCGACAGCACGCCCGCGAACTCCGTCCCCGCGACGTCCACCCACGCGACGGCGACAGGCGCGTGGTACCGATCCGCCATCCTCTCCCGGTGCGCCCAGAACCGCCGCAGCGCGTCCCGGATGTCCGGCTCGTGCGCGAGCTTCAGGTGCAGCCGGGTGCGTCCATCCGTAACGTGGAAGGAGCGGTTGATGAATCCGCCCCAGTTCAGCACGTACTCCACCCGCAGCCGCGCGGCATTCAGCCCCAGTTCCGCGGCGCGCGCGGCGAGATGGTGGTGGACGAGGGACTGGAATGCTGAAAGGTCCATGGTCGATACGCGGCAGTTCAAAGTTACAGGCGGCGCGGTGGAACTCGCGGGCGGGATGCGATGGTACACACGCCGCCCACCGCAGTCTCCTCCGGCACGAGAATGCGCATGCGCACCCTCTCGATCTTCACCCTGTTCTCCCTGGCCGCGTCCGCCCCGGCGGCGGCGGCGCAGGGCATTCTGCTCCCCGTCGGCTGCGCGGACAACTGCGGGGCCGCGTCACTGGCCATCGATTCCGTGCGGGTGTGGGCCAACCTGGAGCGCGGCCGGGCGGTCACGTACATCAACCACGTCTTCCGCAACCATTCGGACCGGGCGGTCGATGCCGCGCTCCTCTTTCCCGTTCCGGCGGATGCGGAGGTCTTCCGGGCGAGCGTGCAGATCGCGGAGAAACTTACCCAGTACAACGACTGGAGCGGGCCCGACGAGTCGCGGTGGATCGCGCTGGGGCTCGCCGGCGAGCGTCCGGACGCCGGGCTGCGGGAGTACGCCGCCGCGCGCGTGGCGCACTTTCCGGTCAAGGCCATTCCGCCGCGCGGCACGGTGCACATGCAGATCGCCTACACGCAGCCGGTCCGCTCGGAAGGCGGCACGGTAACCTGGCGCTATCCCCTGTCCCTGGGCGCCGCGGCCTCGCCCATCGGCCACCTGCGGCTGGGGATGCAGGTAAAGACGGAAGCGGGCTTTCGCGAGGTGACGTCGCCCAGCCACGCGGTGGCCGTGCAGTGGGGCCAGGAGCCCGGGCCGTGCCAGCCGGAGGAGCGCTGCGGGATACGCGGCTACCCGTCCGAGCGCGTGCGCGTGATCCGGCTGCTGAGCGGCGACGATGCCCGCGCGCGTGACTTCGAGCTCGTCTACACGCCGCGCCCCGTGGACCGCTCGGTAGACGCCGCGACGCCGCGCGCCACGCCGTAGCCAGCCTCGTACGCGACTCGCCCCGCGGCGCTGGACCCGGCTTTCCAATCGCTCTTGCCGAGTCCGCCAAAAGAAAGTCTCACACAGCCACAGAGTCAGCGGGGTTAACAGAGTCAGGATCTGGCGAGATGCTCGACCTGTGTGGCACGCCGGTTCCTCTCCACAGGTGGATGCGCCGAGAAGGATAACGCTGTGCCTTGTGAGACAAAAATCCGTGTGTGGAGGATGGGCGTAGCAGCCGCGAGCAAACCGCCCGCGGCTGCTTTGCGTTGCACGGTAGCGGTGGCGGATTAGGTTTATCGCGTTCGTCGTCACCACGGCCGCGGGATGGAGGGATGACAGGGAGCGCGGAACGGATGTACCTCAACACGGGCGCGCAGCCGCTGTTCTGGCGACCGCCGGAGCCGCCCGCCGGCACGTTTGCGTCCGTCCAGCCGGTGCCGCCACTGCGGGAATTCGTGGAGCGCATCCACTTCGGCTGGGAATGGGTGGATCCCGCGCACCCCGTCACCGAGCGGGTGCTGCCGGACGGCGGCGTGCACCTCATCTTCAACCCGGGCGATCCACCGTCGGTGCCCGGCAACCCGGGCGCGGCGTGCGTGGCCGTGGGTGCGCGGTGCGAGCCGTCCATCATCCACATGGCCGGCCGGGTGGAGCACGTGACGGTGACGCTGCGCCCCGGCGGGATGGCGGCGCTCCTCGGCGTCCCCGCGGGCGAGCTGGCCGCGGCGGACGTGCCGCTGGACGCCATCTGGGGTCCGCGCGCCGCCGAAGCGCTGGACCGCCTGTCCGACGCCCCGCCGACCGTCGCGCGCGCCGAGGCGATGCAGGCGGTGCTGATGGAGATGCTTTCCGCGCGCGCCGCCCGCCCCGACGCGCTCGCGGCCGAGGGGGTGCGGGTGATCGAACGCGCCCGCGGCCGCATTCGCGTGCGGGAGCTGGCCGCCGCGCTGGGCATCGGCGAGCGGCGGCTGGAGCAGGTCTTTCACCGCCACGTGGGCCTCTCGCCCAAGCAGGTCGCCCGCATCGCCCGCTTCCGGTCCACGGTCGGGCTGCTGCGGCGCGAGCCGCATCGCGCCTGGACGGACCTGGCCTACGACTGCGGATTCTACGACCAATCCCACCTGGTCAACGAGTTCCGGGCGCTCGCCGGCCTTGCCCCCGGCGAGTTCCGCGATCGCTGCGGATTTTTCCAAGACGCATTCCGTCCGGGCGAATAGCTTTCCCGCATCCACATCGGGTGAAGTCCATCACACCGGCAGGGAAGGCGATGACACAGAACGAGAGACACGGCGACCACGACCGGCCGCTGCGGGGGCGCGTGGCCATCGTCACGGGCGCCAGCCGCGGGGCGGGAAAGGGGATCGCGCTGGAGCTGGGCGCCGCCGGGGCGACGGTCTACGTGACCGGCCGCAGCACGCGCGCGGAGCCGGCGCGTGGGTACGACCGCATTCTCACCGAATCGGCGATGGATGCGCTCCCCGGCACCATCGACGACACGGCGGACGAGGTGGCGCGGCTGGGCGGCACCGGCATCGCCGTGCGCGTGGACCACACGCGCGAGGACGAGGTGCGCGCGCTGTTGGAGCGCGTGGAGGCCGAGCAGGGCCGGCTGGACCTGCTGGTGAACAACGCGTGGGGCGGGCACGAGGCGTTCAGCGTGGCGGCGTTCGGCGCGCCCTTCTGGGAGCAGTCGATGGACCAGTGGGAGGCGATGTTCGACCGCGGCGTGCGCAACCACCTGCTCGCCAGCCGCATCGCCGCGCCCCTCTTCATCCGCCAGGGCCGAGGGCTGATCGTCACCACCACGTACTGGGACCGCGGCGGCTACCTGCGCGGCAACCTGTTCTACGACTTGGCCAAGGCGGCAATGGTGCGCCTGGCGTTCTCCATGGCGGAGGAACTGCGGCCGCACGGGGTGGCGTCGCTCGCCGTGTCGCCGGGGTGGATGCGGACGGAGTTCGTGCTGGCGGGGAGCAAGGCGGACGAGACGACCTGGCGCGATCACCCCAGGCTGGCCCGCACCGAGTCGCCGCGCTATGTAGGACGCGCCGTCGCCACCCTGGCCGCCGATCCGCGGGTGATGCGCTGGAGCGGCGGCGTGCACCGCGTGGGCGACCTGGCCCTGGAGTACGGCTTCACCGACGTCGACGGCCGCGTGGTGCCACCGTTCGAGCTGGGCGAGGACTGACTCGCGGCACCAGCGGTGGTGTTACTTCCCGAAACGCATCAAGTCATCCTGAGCGCCCGCGCGGAATCCAGAACCACGCAATCGTTTGCGGCGCGACCGATGGACCTTCTCTCCGGACCCGGGGGCTCAGGATGACTTGATGCGTTTCGGGAAGTAATACCACCGCCGAGGCCGCGAGTCAGTCCTCGCCCAGCTCGAACGGCGGCACCACGCGGCCGTCGACGTCGGTGAAGCCGTACTCCAGGGCCAGGTCGCCCACGCGGTGCACGCCGCCGCTCCAGCGCATCACCCGCGGATCGGCGGCCAGGGTGGCGACGGCGCGTCCTACAT